>NZ_JAYGII010000016.1:0-72280 GCF_034931365.1 Natronospira elongata | reverse complement strand
GGAACCTCTGATTAATTCATTCGCACCCGCAGTTGGCGCTGAGAGCGTCTGATTCAAGGCGCATTGCGCAGCACAGTAGCCTCTGTGCTACGGGCAAGCAATGCAACGCAGAAGCAGGCGCTCTCAGCGTCAACCCCTTGTGGGCCAACGGGATTTCCCCTCTCGACTTCGTTACTCCTCGCTCATGTAGCACAGAGGCTACACTACGCTCGTCGCGCCTCGCGAGAGAAAAAATCCCGTTGGCTGCGGGCGCGAATGAATTAATCAGAGGTTCCCTAGTTGAATCCTTCCTTGTTGGCCGCCTTGAGGCGAGCCTGCTGCTTGTCAATCACACCACGGCGGACCAGGTCCTGGAGATTCTGGTCCAGCGTCTGCATGCCCGAGCCCTGGCCGGTCTGAATGGCGGAATACATCTGGGCCACCTTGCCCTCCCGGATCAGATTTCGAATGGCGGGTGTACCGATCATGATTTCATGGGCCGCCACCCGACCGCCGCCACTTTTCTTCAGCAGGGTCTGGGAAATGACAGCGCGCAGGGACTCGGACAGCATGGCCCGAACCATATCCTTCTCGGCGGCCGGGAAAACGTCGATGATCCGGTCAATGGTCTTGGCGGCGGAACTGGTGTGGAGGGTACCGAAGACCAGGTGGCCGGTCTCGGCCGCGGTCAGGGCCAGACGAATGGTTTCCAGGTCGCGCATCTCACCCACCAGAATCACGTCGGGGTCTTCCCGGAGCGCGGAGCGCAGGGCCTCGTTGAAGCCCAGGGTGTCCCGATGGACCTCGCGCTGGTTGATCAGGCATTTCTTGCTTTCATGCACGAACTCGATGGGGTCCTCCACCGTGAGGATATGCCCCATATGATTCTCGTTGATGTAGTTGATGATCGCGGCCAGCGTGGTGGATTTACCCGAACCGGTGGGACCGGTCACAAGAACGATGCCACGGGGCGTCTCGGCAATGTCCGAGAAAATCTTGGGAGCATTGAGGTCCTCAAGCGTCAGGATCTTGGAAGGAATGGTCCGAAAGACCGCCCCGGCCCCCCGCTTCTGATTGAAGGCATTGACGCGAAAGCGGGCCAGATCCGGGATTTCGAAGGAAAAGTCACACTCGAGGAACTCTTCGAAATCCTTGCGCTGCTTGTCATTCATGATGTCATAGACCATGGCGTGGACTTCCTTGTGCTCCATGGCCGGCATGTTTATCCGACGCACATCGCCATGAACTCGAATCATGGGCGGCACCCCGGAGGAGAGGTGCAGGTCGGAAGCATCATTCTTGACCGCGAAAGTCAGCAATTGGGCGATATCAACCGCCATGGGCAAACTCCTCTACTGCGTGGGCAATAACTGGCCATATCCGGCCCGGCGCTGTTAGTGCCCCCTTGAGTGGGCGTATCATATTCGGCCTGGTCCGCTGTGCGGGGAAGCCCGCAGTGAGCAAGATAGCGCTGAATGCGGGATCACCGCAAACCCGGAGCACCGATGGCATTGGAACAACAACAGAATTCCCTGGCCCAGGCTTTTCAGCGGGTTCATGAACGCTGCCGAATTGCGGCTGAGCGCCACCAGCGAAATCCCGAGGATATCCGCCTGCTGGCGGTGAGCAAGGCCAAGCCGGCGGCCCTGATTCGGGAAGCGGCAGCCCTGGGGCAACGGGAGTTTGGCGAGAACTACCTGCAGGAGGCGGTGGAGAAGATCGATTCCCTCTCGGACCTGCCCGATCTGATCTGGCATTTCATCGGCCCCCTCCAGTCCAACAAGACCCGTTCGGTGGCAGAACGGTTTGACTGGGTCCACAGCGTCGATCGGCTGAAGATTGCCCGCCGCCTGTCCGGGCAGCGCCCCGAATCCCTGCCTGATCTCAATGTCTGCATCCAGGTCAATATCAGTGAAGAGCCCCAGAAGGCCGGGGTCGCGCCTTCGGACGTGCCAGAGCTGGCGGATCAGGTGGCGGCACTGCCCCGGCTGCGGCTACGGGGACTGATGTGCCTGCCGGCCCCCAGCGACAGTGAAGACTCACAGCGACGCCCCTTCCGCGCCCTCAAGGCTCTGGCCGACCAGCTGCAGGCCCAGGGCCACGAACTGGACACCCTGTCCATGGGGATGTCGGCGGACCTGGAGGCGGCCATCGCCGAGGGCAGCACCCTGCTGCGAGTGGGGTCGGCCCTGTTCGGCGCGCGTGAGTGAGCTATCATGTGACGCCATAAACTACCGGCTAGCAAGGAGAAATAATGTCTGAGAGCACCATTGCCTTCATCGGCGGCGGCAATATGGCCCACAGTCTGGTGGGCGGTCTCATCGCCGGCGGCCGCTCGCCCCAGCACCTCTGGGTCGCCGATCCCTTTGTGGATCAGCTGGATACCCATCGTCACCGCCACGGGATCAACGTCACCCAGGAGAACACCGAAGCCGCCGCCCACGCCGATGTCATCGTGATGGCGGTCAAGCCCCAGATCCTCCGCGAGGCCGCCGCCCAGATCGCCAGTATCGTTCAGGAACGCCAGCCACTGGTGCTCTCCATCGCTGCCGGACTGCGTGAACCGGATATCAGCCGCTGGCTCGGGGGTAATGTGCCGGTGGTAAGGGCAATGCCCAATACCCCCTCCCTGCTCCGCTGCGGCGCCACCGCTCTCTACGCCAATCCCTCGGTAAGCGCGGCACAAAAGACCCTGGCCGAAGAGATCATGGCCGCGGTCGGAATGGCGCTATGGGTGGACGAGGAAGCCCATATGGACGCGGTCACCGCTACCTCCGGCAGCGGCCCGGCCTATTTCTTCCTGGTCATGGAGGCCATGGAGAACGCTGCCCGTTCCCTGGACCTGCCCCCGGAACTGGCCCGCCGCCTGGTCCTGCAGACCGCGCTTGGCGCCGCCCGCATGGCCAATGAAGGCGATGATGACCCGGCGACCCTGCGCGAAAAGGTGACCTCGCCCGGAGGGACCACCGCTGCGGCCCTGGAAGTGCTACGCGAGCAAGGCCTGGAGGAGTGCTTCAGAAAGGCCCTGACTGCCGCCCGGGACCGATCCCAAACCCTGTCCGACGAATTCGGCCGAGACTGAGGAGACGACACCCATGGGCAGCCTTGCCACGCCCCTGTCATTTCTCGTCAACACCCTGTTCAGCCTCTACACCCTGGCTGTCATTCTGCGTTTCCTGCTGCAACGCCAGGGCGCGGATTACTACAATCCCCTGAGCCAGTTGGTGATTCGAGCCACCGACCCGGTGCTCCGCCCCCTCTATCGCCTCATCCCGGTCTGGCGGCGCTTTGATCTTGCGGCGATTGTACTGATGCTGATCCTGCAGACCATCAATGTCACCCTGCTGGCACTGATCCAACCGGTGGCCTTCCCGGGGCCCCTGGCTCTGCCACTGCTGGCTGTGGTGAAACTGGTCATCCTCTTCATCACCCTGTTCATCTTCACCATTCTGGTGCAGGTCGTGGTGAGCTGGTTGAGCCCCGGCAATCCCAACCCGGTATTGGGGGCGCTCTGGTCACTGAACCGCCCCATCCTGCAGCCCCTGCGGCGCATGATGCCCAATCTCGGGGGCATAGATATCTCACCCATGCTGGCCATG
This sequence comes from Natronospira elongata, assembly GCF_034931365.1. NCBI lineage: Bacteria > Pseudomonadati > Pseudomonadota > Gammaproteobacteria > Natronospirales > Natronospiraceae > Natronospira > Natronospira elongata. The sequence continues at coordinate 68,702 of NZ_JAYGII010000016.1, read as the reverse complement.
ATCGGGCTGTTCTTTCTCTATCTGCTGGTACAGCAACTCTTCCTGCCGGCCTGGTTGGTGCGCATGTAGGCGGAGCAAGCCTGACAGGCCCTGCTAAACTGATATCAGGGCTCTCAAGCTGGATACCGCTGAGGTGATTACCATGCGCACACTGATACTGACACTGACAGCCGTGCTGGCCATGCATGCCTGGCAGCCGGCCACGGCCGAAGTGGAACAATCCCGTGAAGTGAACGGGCACATAATCTACTTCAATGTGCTTCCCACCAGTGCACTGCCGGAAGCGATGGCGCGGACCTATGGCATCACCCGAAGTGACCGTCGCGTACTATTGAATGTGGCAGTCCATCGCACGGATGAGGACACGCCCCGACCGGTGGAAGCGGACATCGATGCCCAGGCGGTGAATCTCAGTGCCCAGTTGCGTCGATTCCGTATGCAGGAAATCCGGGAAAGCGGCGATGAAATGGGTGAGGCAATCTATTACATCGGCGATATCCGAATCTCCGAGGGTGAGACCCTCAATTTCACGGTGACTGTCGCCCCCCGGGATTCGGAAATCAGCGAGACCATCGAATTCCAGCGCACTTTCTAGGGCGGCCTGCGGCTGACCGCGAGGAAAGACTGTGCTAACTTGCGAAAGCAGTGTCGGCTTGCGGCCGCACGCTAGTTGATTTGCGAAAAACCCCCATTCGTCAAGGAGCCCTTAATGGCAACGCGAAAGAAGAAAACTGCCGCCAAGGCGGCCCAGAAACCACCGACAAAGGCGCAGCTTGTTTCCAAGATCGCTGATGACACCGGCCTCACTCGCAAGGATGTTCAGGCCGTGTTCGATTCCCTGAACAGTGAGATCAAGCGCAACATCGGCCGCCGTGGCCCCGGCTACTTCAATCTGCCGGGCCTGATGAAGATCAAGACGGTCAAGAAGCCCGCCACCAAGTCGCGCAAGGGTGTGAATCCCTTTACCGGCGAGGAAATCACCATCAAGGCCAAGCCTGCCCGCAAGGCCGTGAAGGTGACTGCACTCAAGGGTCTGAAAGAAATGATCTGATCGGTGCCCTTTGGCGCTGACCACGAAAACCCGCCTCATTGAGGCGGGTTTTTTTGTGCACCGGGTTTGTATATCGGGTTGCCTCCGATTTGTTGAGGCCCCTTCGAGGGCGGTGACGGGGGGCGTTCCGGTCCCTTTGCCGGTGGCCTTGCTCAGGACTGTGTGAGCCAGGATGGCGAACCCAGAGCCCCCAGGGATGGGTTCACGGCGTTCCTGAGCAAGGCCACCAGAACCTAAGCCGGCACACCCCCGTCACCGCCCTCGAAGGGGCCTCAACAAATCGAAGGCAACCACGCCCCCAACACCAGAAGCCAACCCCCCAATCCAACCCCACTATTCCAGAAAATCCAACAGAGTCCGGTGCAAGGGGGTCAGATGGCCGTGAAAGAAATGCCCGACCTCGGGAAAGGACTCGACCTGAGGTGGCGACTGGTAGGCGTCCGCCCAGGCAAAGACCGCTTCCGGGTCGACAATCTCATCGGCCTCCCCCTGGACCAGCAACCAGGGACAGTCGGGGCGAGACGGGCGGGAATCACCAAAGCGGGCAACCGGAGGCGCGATACTGATCAGCTTGTCCGGCCGGGCCCGAGCCGCCGCCTGGATGGATACCTGGGCACCAAAGGAAAAACCCCCAAGCCACAAGGGCAGATCCGGATACCGCTCCCGCAACCAGGCCACCGCCGCCAGGGCATCAGCGGTCTCGCCGACGGCATTGTCGAATTCCCCCTCACTCTTGCCCACACCACGAAAATTGAATCTCAGCGTGGCCGCACCAGCGTCCACCATCGCCCTGGCCAGGGTATGGGCAACCTTGTTGCGCATCGTGCCCTGATGCAGGGGATGCGGGTGACAGGCCACCCCGATGGCTCGCGGTTGCTTGGCGGGCAACTGAAACAAGGCCTCAAGCGCACCCACGGGGCCCGCTACGGTGATGGGTTCCGGCTGGTTGGAGGCTTTTGCCATCTTGGCGACTCCCTGACAGTATGAAGGGCCGCGAATTCTATCTCAGGGGAGCTTAGCGATGAAAATGGAAATTGACGGCATTGAAGACAACGCCCCCATACCGGAAACCTTCGCCTTCGGAATTCCTGATGAAAAAGACCCCATGACATTCGGCCCCAACCGGAATCCGGCCATTCGCTGGTCCGACCTGCCCGCAGGCACCCGCTCGCTGGTGATCCTGGTGGTGGACCCGGATGTGCCCAGCGAAGCGGATGACGTCAACCAGGAAGGTCGCACGGTGTCTGCGGATCTGCCTCGCGTGCCCTTCTACCACTGGGTCATGGTGGATATTGACCCGACGCTGGGGGAAATCGGCGAGGGCAGCTGCTCACAGGAAGTGACCCCGAAGGGCAAGTCCAATCCCCCAGGCCCGGCTGGCAGCCGCCAGGGGCTCAATGATTTCACCGGCTTTCTCGCCGGCGATCCGGACATGGGCGGCAGCTATTTCGGCTACGACGGCCCCTGCCCACCCTGGAACGATGAAATCCCCCACCGCTATCGCTTCCGCCTGATTGCCACCTCCCTGGAAACAATTCCGGTGGACGGGGATTTTCGAGGGCCGGAAGTGGAAGAAGCAATCAAGGGACATGTGCTGGGCGAGGCCAGCATTACCGGTCGCTACAGCCTGAACCCGTCGGTCCCCGCCTGAATAGAGTCGAAGCGGGCCGGCCGGAAATGAAGCTTCCGGCCGGCCTTATTCCTCGGGCAGCTCACTGGCCGGGACCGTGAACTCCACGATCTCCGTGCGGCGCTCGCCATCCTGCTCTGCGGGACTCACCTGACCGCTGAAATCTCGCGCCTGAACCCGCTGCAGGGCTTGCTCTTCGTAGACACCGGCCGGACGGGCGCCGACAACTTCGGCGTCTTCGATACTGCCATCGGGGTAGACCGTGAATTCCACCTGAACGAAGCCGGTGACCTGGCGCTCGGGAAGCTCAACCGTCTCCTCGGGCCGCTCCACCTCCCGCGGCCCCTCACGAACGAACTCACGCCGCGCTTCCCGCTCCCGGTCTTCCTGACCCGGGGTCTCGAACATCGTGGTCAGTCCGATCCGGTCAATCAGTTCCACCGTGTTCTCTTCCTGCTCGTCGCGGTCATAGAACCAGCGCACACCCACGGCTGCCATGGTCAACACCAGGACCGTGGCGATGACCGCACTGATCAACATTCTTACCCAAAGCATTCCTGTCATTCTCCCATCCCGTGGCGGGATGCTGATTGTCTAGGCTTTCGACCAGCGCGGCCGAAGATGATTCCCCATGGTAGAGGGCACTCTAGTCGTGCCGGACGATATCACCTTCCTTCATGACGAAGCGCACCTCCAGCATGCGACTGATATCTTCCAGGGGATTCCCGACTACCGCAACCAGATCCGCCAGCTTGCCCGCCTCCACGGTGCCGAGCTGATCGTCTATCCCCATCATGCGCGCCGTTTCCCGGGTGGCCGATTGGATGGCTGCCATTTCCGGCATGCCAGCCTCAACCATGTAAATGAACTCGCGGGCATTGTCTCCATGCGGTGAAACACCGCTGTCGGTGCCGAAGGCGATCTTTACCCCGCCTTCCCAGGCGCGGGCGAAGGTTTCCTGAATCAACGGCCCGATTTCCGCCGCCTTTTCGCGCACCTGGGGCGGGAAATAATCGGGTTTCTCCGCCATGTCGGCGACAAAGCGGCCCGCGGAAATCGTGGGCACGTACCAGGTGTCATGACGGCGCATCAGGCGGATGATACGCCGATCCATATAGGTGCCATGCTCAATGGAGCGGACGCCTGCGCGGATGGCGCGCTTCATGCCCTCACCACCGTGGGCATGGGCGGCGACATGAAAGCCATAGTCCTTGGCAGTGGTGACCAGGGCCTCCAGCTCCTCCTCGCTGAACTGGGGGTTCTCACCCGAATCCGCCAGGCTGAGTACGCCGCCGGTAGCGGTAATCTTGACCAGGTCGGCACCCTCCTTGTAGCGGTGTCGCACACCGGCTGCCGCTTCGGCACGGCCATTGATCACCCCCTCACGCGGACCTGGATCGCCCTCAAGCGCCTGCGACCAGCCACTGGTGGGGTCGGCATGGCCACCGGTGGTCGCCAGGGACTTGCCCGCCGCAAGGATCCTGGGTCCCGCGACGTGGCCGGCACGGATGGCATCCCGCAGCGAGGTGGACAGACCATGGCTATCACCGAGTTCCCGCACAGTGGTGAAACCGGCCTTGAGGGTTTTCTCGGCAAAAGATGTCATGCGGAAGGCCATGTCGGCCGGGTCTTCGGTGAACTGCCGGATATAGGCGTCCGGAGACATTTCCATCGACAGATGAGTATGGGCATCCATCAGCCCGGGCATGAGCGTGTGCTCATGCAGGCGGACCACCCGGTCCTGCTCAGGATCACCATGATAGCCGTCGCGAATGTCTTCTATCTGCTGCCGGCGAACCACCACGGTCACCTGCTCGCGGGCCTGGTCACTGGCACCGTCAATCAGCTTGGCGGCCTGGATATACAGAGTCTCGCCCGAGACCGGCTGGCTCATGAGCAATAACAAGGCCAGTGCGGCAAACAGTGTGCGCATGGAATTCTCCTGCCAATGAATAATGAGGGAAGATGCCGGGCGACCGGAACAGGCCGCCCGGCGGGTGATCACCAGATCCAGCGGCCACCGGGCCAGCGACGATAGAGATACTCATCAAACCCGAATACCCGACCGGCCGCCGTCGCAGCGAGAACGAAGAAGATAATTGCCCAGATGGCGTCGTAATTGGCCGCCGACCAGAAATCGATGCCTTTGGCGAAGTGGAAACTCAAAAGCAGCACAACGCCACCGGCCGCGGCAAGACGGGAGGCAACGCCAAAGATCAGGGCCAGACCCATGAACAATTCCCCATAGGCCACCATGAAGGAGAACAGACCGGGCGCGGCCATGACCACGTTTTCCAGAAACCAGGCATAGGCACCGGAAGCCCCCTCACGGGAATCATCGCCCGGGAATCCGGCGATGCTGGCCTGAACAAAGCCTTCCGCCGAAAAGTCCCCGGTGACCTTCCGCCAGCCGGGAATGATGAACATGATGCCGGTGGCGACGCGCAATACTGCCAGGGGCCAGGCTTGCAGCCGGACTCGGGCATGTTCCTTGAGAATATCCAGAATGGGCATGGTACTTGTCTCTCTTTGCAGTTTGTGACCCGGGAAAGTGTAGCGCTTCGGGCGAGAACTGCCATGGACTGTGCCCAAGCGCCCAAAATTCCGGCCCGGATGCAAAAAGCCGAGGCAGTTGCGGCATTCGACGACCGAATCTGGTACATTTAGCGCCTTTCGGGCGTCCCCGGTCCGGCTCGTGGCCGAGCACGTGGTGACGCCACGCTCCGGATTGAAACCCAAACACTTGAGGGCCGACGCCGCGGCCCCGGACTGCACGCCGAGAAGCTGGAGACGGAAACGATGCGCAAAGCACTGGTGACCCTGGCCCTTGCGGCCCTGATGACCACCTTCAATGCCCACGCGGAGGGCGACAAGGACGCCGGTCGCGTCCTCTCCGACACCTGTGTCGGCTGCCACGGTGTGGCGGGCTATGCCAATGCCTACCCCACCTACAAGGTGCCCAAGATCGCCGGGCAACACGCCGCCTACGTGGTCACCTCCCTTGAGGCCTATCGTGACGGCGAGCGCCAGCACCCGACCATGGTCGGTCAGGCCGGCGGCCTGAGCGATGCGGAAATCCGCGACATTGCCGCCTTCCTGGCGTCGGAAGAGCGGGAAGAGGCGCGCGCCTATGCCCGTGCCCGAGCGGTGGGCAACCCGGTCCGGGGTGGCGAGGTCGCCGAGGACCGCGGCTGCCAGGCCTGCCACGGCGCCGACGGCAACAGCCCGGAAGGCCTGATGCCGCCAAGCCCGGTCCTGGCCGGACAATATGCGGACTACCTCTACCAGTCTCTGCGCCAGTACAAGGACGGCACCCGCGACAATGCCGTCATGACTGGCCAGGTCCAGAACCTGAGTGATCGCGATATGCGGGATCTGGCCGCCTTCTACGCCAGCCAGGAAGGCAAGCTTAAGGTCATGGATCAGTACCGCCGATAAACAGGCGATTTCTACCGGTCATCTGGAAACAGCCCGCTTCGGCGGGCTGTTTCTTGTTGCATATATGCGATTCCCGTATAATTCCGGCCAGATTTGCAAGTCAACTTGCAGCGAAAAAGGTAAACCCGTTGAAAAACGGGGGCGCAAAATCACCGGTCTAAGGGGCGCAGGCCCTACGATGGCGGGATTGCCGAAAGCAAGTGCTTCTTTGCCCGGACCCCCCCTCCCTTGGCAAAGAAAGGACTCCCCCCGACCGCCATCGGGTCTGCGCTCCTTTTTTTTAACCCTGGAATGGCCCCCTGTTGGTGGGTTGAGCGTCCTTTAGGACGCCTGCTTCTGCGTGACTTCGGCCATCCATGGGCTCCGCCCTTTGGGGCTGGATGGCGATTGGCTCGGGATGGGGGTTATTCGACGCGGCGGACGCGGACGGCGGGGTGCTTGTCGCCGATGTCCATCAGGAAGCTGTTCATGGCTGCCCGACGGACGGTGACTTCGGTCTCTTCCGGGGCGGGGGCGCCGAAGCTTCGGGGTGGGGGCGTGACCACCTGCCAGACCTGGTCGTTGTCCAGATGAATCCGCTGCCCGCGATCCCAGTCTTCCAGAGGCCGGCCCAGGCGAGTCCGCATGCGATCGTGGCGACGGGCGGCGGGATGTTCATCCTGCAGCCCGAAGGTGGCAAAGGGATAGTCCTCGCTTTGCTCCCAGGCCCGCATGGTTGCCTGATCCATCTCCCCACCGCTGGCTAGCGCCCGGGTCAGGGCCGAATCCAGTGCCCGCAACTCCTCCTGGTCCAGGGCCCCGAGGCCCGCAGCCTCGAATTCCTCATCAGTTAGCAATTGCTCCACTGACACCGGGCCGTCAAGCCTGTCACCACCAGTGGCACAGGCGGCCATGAAGCAGACGGCGATGATTGAGCCCGGGGCGGTCAAACAACGGTTCATTGACATTGGCGATCTATACTCGACGCGTTTTCGGTTTGGTCCCGTATAATGGGCGGCTTTGTCACTGATCTCAAGCGAGGCCGCCCAGTTCGGCCCAGAAGGACCACCAATGCCTGAGCAATCCGGCCCACGGCAAGTCATCGAACGGGACGGCACCCGCTTCACGCTCCTGGGCACCGCCCATGTGTCCCTGGCCAGCGCGGAAGAAGCGGAAGCACTCGCTCAGGACGAACGCTTTGATGCCGTGGCAGTGGAGTTGTGCGAGACCCGCCACCAGGCCATGCGGGATCCGTCGCACATGGCCAACCTGGACCTTTTCCAGGTCTTTCGCCAGGGCAAGGGCGGCATGGTGGCGGCGAGTTTGATGCTGGGCGCCTATCAGCGCCGGCTCTCTGAACAACTGGGGACCGAACCAGGGGCTGAGATGCGACGGGCCGAAGACGCCGCCGTGAAACGGGGCGCGCCGGTCTGGCTGGTGGACCGGGAGATTGGAACCACACTCAAGCGCGTGTACCGGGCCCATCGCTGGTGGGAGCGGCTGCCGTTGCTGGCCGGCCTGTTTGCATCCCTGCTCAGCCGGGAGAAGGTCTCGGAGGCCGAGATCGAGCGCCTCAAGGAAGGCGATGTGATCGAGAACAGCTTCAGGGAACTGGCGGAACAGTCCGACACCCTCTACCAGAAGCTGGTGGCTGAGCGGGACGAGTACATGGCGCAACGCCTGCTGGCGGAACTGGAGTCATGTGAGGAACGACCCAGGGAAGTTCTGGTTGTGGTCGGCGCCGGCCATCTCAAGGGCCTGGCCAAGGCATTATCCGAAGCCCCCCGGGACCCGGAGCATGAACTGGCGCTGGCCCGCCTGCCCCGTCCCGCCCGCTGGCCCAAGGTCCTGCCATGGGCCATCGTCGCCATCATTCTCAGCGGCTTTGCCCTGGGTTTTGCCCGCAGTCCTGAACTGGGCCTTCGCATGGCCGCGGACTGGGTGCTGATCAATGGCGGTTTTTCCGCCCTGGGGGCCGCCGCCGCCCTGGCTCACCCGCTAACCATTATCGGCTCCATGCTGGCCGCCCCGCTGACCTCATTGAACCCGACCATCGGCGCGGGTTTCGTGGCCGCGGCACTGGAGCTCAGCCTGCGCAAGCCGCGAGTCGCGGATTTCCAGTCACTGCGTGACGACGTCATCAATTGGTGGGGCTGGTGGCAGAACCGGGTAGCCCGAACCCTGCTGGTCTTCCTGTTCGTCACCCTGGGCTCGGCCCTGGGCACCTATCTGGGTGGTTTCCGAGTCTTTGAGCACCTGCTGGCCGGCTAAGCCCATGCCCTAACGGCTAACCAGATACATCAGCAGCAGCACGAACAGGATGACGCCGCTCAATGGCAGGAACAACCCGCCCCAGTCCTTGGGCGCTTCTCGGCTTTCCTTCAGCATCGTACCCAGACCGCGGCCAAAGAAAAGAACCACGACCAACAGCAATACCCCAAGCAGCAATAACTCAAATCCGGACATTTCAGTGCCCATGCAGCCCTTCTCCCTTGATGGATCTCATGGTCAATTCCTGAGGAACCTCTGAGTGTGCAGCCAATCTCTATAGACAGGTTGCAGCTCATCAGGCCAGGACGCGGAAACAACCCAATCACTTTACACTGTGCCAGGCTTGGGCTGAAATGGAAGCTTCCCGCCAATCGCTCAACAACTGCCGGAGTGCACCATGCGTATTCATGACCGCTCGTCGCTCGCCACTGCCCTGATCGCAATGACCTTCACTGTCGCTGCCTGCACATGGGTTCGGCCGGAGTCAGGCACTGAAGGAATAGCCTTGATCAGCGAAGAACAAGCCGAAGCCTGCGAGCGCATTTCCTCGGTGGAGGTGTCCGTGCTCGCTCGGGTCGCCGGTATGGACCGCCATCAGGATGCGGTGGAAAGCGATCTCATCACCCTGGCCCGCAATCATGCCGTTGAACGCGGTGGTGACACCATTGCAGCCCTGAGCGAAATCGACAGTGGAAAGCAGCGCTATGGGGTTTATCGCTGCAGGGACGTGGATGTCGAGCCCAATGGAGATGCCGTGGAAGACGATGACGATGATGAAGGCGTCGTCGTGCGCGAGTATGAGGGATGAAGAATCCATCTGCCGCATTATCTTCCAGATCAATCTGGAGCGGCAGGATATGGAAAATTACTACGCTGGGCGCCTGACTCGTTTCGCCGGCCTCAGTGAGGATGGGCGACGAGTGGTGCTGCCGGCCAGTGCTTTTCGGCCGTTTGTCACCGAATCCGGTGTACACGGCCGTTTTGAGCTGGTCTACCAGCTCACCGAGAAACGCATTGTCTCACTCCGGCGGTTGGCACCGAATAGTGACTGATAAGCGGATTGAACTAGGCGCCCGCAGCAAAGTCCCAAGCCCCACAGGCCCGACCCTTCTCGGGGATGATCACTGCAGAAGAAAAAGGAGACAGACATGGGCAAGCAGACCCTACTCCCTACCCTGTTGATCACACTGTTTTTTCTGGCACCGTCAGCCTGGGCCGGAGACTGCAGCATTACCGTGGACAGCGATGACGCCATGAGTTTCGATACCGATGAGATCGTCATCGACCAGAGCTGCGATGTGATCGAACTGACCCTGACCCACTCCGGCGATCTGGGGATTGAGGCAATGGGCCACAACATCGTCTTTACCCGTGCCGAAGATCTGGAAGCTCTCGCCCAGGATGCCATGGAGGCAAGCGATGATGATTATGTCCCCGCTGGCGATGAGCGGGTGATCGCAGCCACCGACCTGATCGGCGGGGGGGAAAGTACAACCCTTGAACTGGACCCGTCGCTGTTCGAAGAAGACGGTGATTACCGCTTCTTCTGCTCTTTTCCGGGCCACTGGGGTGCCATGCAGGGCGAGGTTGTGATCCGTTAGGCGGCAAAGGCCTCGCGGGTGATAACCTGCAATAACTCCTGCTCACCGCCGTCCGGCTCAATGACCTGATCAATGTATTGTTGACGCTCATTGGCCGAGACGGCGGCCAGGTCATAAAGCGGCAGACGGGAATCACTGCTGCCATCCGGTCGACGGTAGATGCAAACCACCGGCTGCAGACGGCGGGTCACGGGGGTGTGAACCACCACTGCCTCGGCTCCACTGCCCAATCGCACCCGCGTACCCGCCGGATAGATGCCGGTGCAGCGAACAAAGGCCTCCACCAGACTGCGCCCCCAGGTATTGTCAGCATCACGCATCAAGGTGGTCACAGCCTGATAACCAGACAGCCGCGGCCGATCCAGACGATTGGAGGTCATGCTGTCATAGGCATTGGCCACCGCCACCACGCGTATGGGCAGCTCCAGCTCATTGCCTTTCAAACCTTCCGGGAAGCCTTGGCCGTCAATCCTTTCATGGTGGTAGCGGACGATTCGCTGGACCGTATCAGGAAGAGCACCCCCGGCCAGAAGGTGACTGCCAATAAGCGGGTGGCGGCGGATCTGGCCCCACTCCTCGCGACTCAACGGCCCCGGCTTATTCAACAGTTCGGGCGACAGGCTAAGCTTGCCGATATCGTGCAGCAGGGCACCAAACCCCACCGCCGCCACCTCGGCAGGCGGCAGCTCCAGTTCCCGAGCCAGTAGCAGGGCACGCAGACTGACATTGATCGAATGATCCAGCAGCCTGTCTTCATGCTGCTGCAGATTGGCCAACCAGTGAGCGACTTCCGGGTAGCTGGCCACCAGCCCGTCCAGGCGGGCGGCCGACTGGACCAGACGGTTGGACATGGCACCGCCTTCCTTCCTGCGTATCCGCTCAAAGGCCTGAGCCAAGCACTCCGCTGCAAAACGGCGGGCTGCCAGTCCGTCCCTCATGCCCTGGTGCAATCGCTTGCTGAGACTGATGACATCGCTTGCGGAAGCGTCTTTGACCTGCTGACTGCCAGTGCCCGACCCATCCGGCCTGGGAGTGGACGCGGGCAACTCGCGTGAACGCTCCCCGTCCACCCAGACGTACTCACAATGCTCCCGGAGTGCTCGGATATCGGCTTCGGTCTCAACCATGAAGCCCTGAAACAGGAAAGGTGTCTCCGTCCAGGGACGGTCAAGCTCACTGACGTAGAGCCCCGGAACCAGTTCGTCAACGGAGACGCGGAGTTGCTTCACCTGGAGACCTCTAGTCCTGTGAGTAAAGCTGGGTCAGCTCACGGGCGACCAATTCGGGATCGCCCAGCTGTTGCTCCAGCATGCGCCGCAGTTGGACGAATCCGGCCACGTCGAACATGTCCCAGTCACAGGCCACTTTCTCAGCCTCCACGCGGACCACATTGACTTCCATTTCCACGGGTGCCCCGCCCTCAAGCGCAATGCTCAACAGGCTGCGATCACCCTCATTCCCAGGCCATCCCTCGGGCCGGGTAAGAAGCGCCCCCTTAACGGAAACATTCAATAACTCGCAAGGCCATTGGCTGCCGTCAGTATTGAGACGAGCATCCGCCCGGAAGTCCACCCGCGTATGCCTGCGCCTCTCTTGCTTATCCGACTCTGTCGCCATCACGCCTCCCCGGCAGCCGCCCATTGTCAGCTGTTAGTCGTTATCAGCCCGGTGTTCCAGCTCCTGCTCTTCGATGTAATCCCTCAGGGCCTCATTGCGGGCCATGGCGGATCTAACGCGCTGGTAGCTCTCCGAATCAAGGCCGGCCTCACGGATCATTTCCAGTCGCTCACGGGTCATTTCCCGCTGCATCTCACCCGCGTCCTGCCCTTCGTCCCGATTACGCAGGCGCTGGACAAAATCCCGCTCCAGCTCAACCACCCGGTAATGAACGCTGGCAAAGGCATCCACTTCCTCCCGGTCCAGCTCACCGAAAATGGCGTCCTCTTCGGCTTCCTGCTCCTGCTGCTCCATTTGCTGCTCAGGCATGGGCTGGGCGATTGCCGCGCTCGCCAAAAAAGCGAAAATCAACACGCTGAGAGGCATTCTCCACATTGCTCTTCTCTCCAGACTCGATCAGGGCGGGCCTTGGGCCCGATGGAAACAAGCGCCTGCACCCGCGCCGGGCGGCAACGGTGCGGCAACCTGTATAGGCTACCACAGGCCGAGCAAAGCGCCCCCAGGGACGCGACCTGCGGCATCGGCCCGCCGGTCAGACGGGGATGCTGCATTTGACGGCGGCGCACGTATAATGGCGGCCGTTTACCCCGCCCCACGCCCGGGGCCGGTCATTATCAGCCGCTGCAAAGGATCGGGCACGCCAATGAGAAAACACAGTGTCTTTCTCGTCATTGCCATGGGCCTGCTGCCCTGGTCGCCAACCCCCGTGTCTGCCGAAGGCCTCGGCGGCGCCCAGGACTTCGCCGCCCGCGACTGGCAGGGGGACCGACAACGCCCCAATGAACGACAGCCCAGTCCTCGCCGCGGTGGACTGGACTTTGACTATTCCCACATCAGCGTCTGGGCCGGTACCGAGGAACTGGACGAGAGTGGCCTTGAGGGCGATAGCTGGCGAGTCGAAGGGGCCTACGAAACCGGCGAGAGCAGCTATGTCTTCCTCAACTGGCAGGAGGGGGATTACGAGGAACTTGGCAGCCGGGTCAGCCGCGAACTTGGCCTGGGCCTGCATGAACACTATGCCGACCGCAGTTCCTTCTTCGTCACCCTGAGCTATTTGCAGGATCGCTGGAGTGACGATGAGCTGTCCCGTTCGGACTGGAATCTCCTGCGGGGTCGCTACGGTGTCCGGGCCCGGCCCACCGACCGCCTGGAATTAGACGCGGCCGTGGTCTACAGCCGGGCAACGGGGTCCACCGATCTGGACAGCCGCTGGAGTTTCGACCTGGGCCTGTCGGTCTACCTGGGCGACAATATCGCCTTGCGCGCGGCGGGTATTGACCTGGATGGCCTGCAGCCGAGCACCCAGCTGGGGCTGAGAGTGGAGTTTGCGGGCTTCTAGTCCGAATGCCGCGGGGGCCAGCCAAAGCGGCCCCCGCGGATGGACGCAGGTATCAGCGCAGAGGCATGCCCGGCAGGATCGGTGTCCAGCCGCCGATCTGAATGCCCTGGTCCTGAACATGGAGCATGGCCATCCGGCTTTGATCCACCAGACGCAGATCCCGCAGCACCGCATCCCGCGGTGGCTCGCCCGGGAAGCTCAGCACCAGCTCGTGGGCGCCGGGCTCAAGCCAGCGGGCGGCATGGGCCGTGCCCGCACCGGGCAGGCTGGCCCGCAATTCATAGCGACCGGCCGTGCCCACTTCCACGCCAAGACGCAGACGCCACTCGCCACGCTCGCGTTCAAGGGCGATCCGACCATCCAGGCGAGCGGTGGGCGGTACCCCCTCAAAGGCGACGCGCACATCCCGTCGCACGGGACCGTCGGGACCGCGGGCCTGGATTCTGCCTTCCAGCTCCCAGAGACCGGGCTCAACCGCACTCAGCCGGGGCAGAGTGACCGTGGACAGATCATCCACCCGCATGCGCTCACCGGAGGGGCTGTGCAGCCAGGCTTCCACCGATTCCACTTTCAGATTCCGCAGGCCAGCCACGCCGGCTTCCGCCGACAGGCTCTCGCCCAGACTCACCAATGGCTGGGAAGCGGAGATCACGCCCACGGCCGGGCTCTCCGGTTCGAACACATGGACCTGATAGCGACCGCCGCGCATCAAGGCTTCCCGCCGAACCTGCAAGGTCGCCTCCCCGGCCGCAATGCGCCGGTCCAGGCGGAAAGCGAGGGTATCGGGACCAAACACCTCCCTTGCCGCCTGCTGATGTTCCGCCCCCGCCAATTCCCGGGCCGCCGCACGGCCCTGCAGGGCCCAGGGCCCCTGACGGATCTCCACATCACGGCCCTGGAGCTGACGCGCACCTGAGGATCCCACCGGCGACAGCCTGACGACGGCGCCCGCTGCGCTCAAGGGCAGAGACACCCCATCGGCCAGTCTGGCCGCACTCACCTCGAGTCGGTAGCTGCGGCTCTCACCCTCGGGGGCCTGCAGCCCGCCGCTGTGAATCTTTCCATCCGAGGCGGGCATGAAAATGCTCGCCGCCTCACCACGAGGACCCTCCGGCCTTTCAGAAACCTGGGCCATCTGGGTGGTCCGGACGCTGCCCTGAAAATCGTCACTTGCCGGCGGCAGCAGACGGACTTGCTCGGCCGCTGCCGCCACGGGCAGGCTGGCCACCACCATCACGGTCAGAATTCGCTGAAACATGATTTCCCCTTGAATAAAGCAGTTTCTCACTGAAACCAATCTCGGACTCAGAGATCGTCTCGCAGAATATTGTCCAGCCCGAAGCAGGGCCGGCGGCTCTGGTTGTGGCTGAGGACATAACCGTTATCCATCATCCAGGTGTCCTCAAACCAGACATGACCGGCACCGGACTGGCTGTCACATTCGAGGAAGCCGTCGGCGCAACTGTCGAGCCAGGCCTGGGTGACGGCCAGTCCCACGTTGTAGTGGTAGCCACCGCAGTAGCTATTGCCGCTCCAGACGGCGACCCGAACGTTACTGCCCACCACGGACCAGAAGCCGCGGGGCAGAGAGGGGCGGCCGTCGGTGCCCAGCAACCAATTCTGGTTGTAGTGCGCCATCCAGTGAGTCTGCTGCATGCGAACGGCATCATTCTGGTAGCCCAGCAGCCAGCCCAGAGAGGACTCGAAGACATTACCTTCCATGACCGCGTTGGCCAGCGGTGTGCCCAGGCTGGAGGGGGCCAGGGCATTGACCCAGCGGGTGGCTTCAATGATGTCCGGGTAGCGACCATCCCAGGTGGGGTTGGAGAGGATCCAGCGCATGACGTTGCCGCCATTGGAATGGGTAATCACCACCAGATCATCGATGTCGTGGGCATGGATGAAATCATACAGTTGCCCGGCCAGGCAGCCGGCGGCCGCCTCATCCCACATGTACTGCTCGAAATCGCAATTCACCACCACATGCCTGGCGGTGTCGTCCAGGCCGGATGCGACCGAGTCGACCATCGCGGCTGTCCAGTAGTCATTGCGGGCATCGGTCTGACTGCCTGTGCCATGCACGAAGGCAACGCCGGTATTGGCGAACAAGGCCGGCGCCAGTAACAGACAGGCAATCCCCATACAGAGTCGTGCCACCATAAAGGCCCTCCCGTTTCGTTGATTCTGGAAAACAGGAGCGACCCGCGGGCCGCTCCTTGTGTAGCCGAAACGCAACAGACTGCCGACAGGCTAAGCAGGCCGGACGGCAATCCGTTGCGCAGAGGCATATAAAAAACATAGCTGGGGAGGGCTCGTTGTCAAACAAACGTTTGATTTTGGCGGCAGATCAAGGACTTGGCGAGGCGCCCTCAGCGTTCGCCGCTGCCGAGCTCACGGGGGAAGGGGTCGAGATAGTGCTGGCCGGCCACGTAGGCCTCGGGGTGACGGCGCAAATGATGGCGAAGCAGGGTCAGCGGCACCAGCAGGGGTTGCTCACCCCGGCGATAAGCCTGGATGCTGTCCTCCAGTTCCTGACGGTCACCGCCATCCAGTTGCTTTTTGAAAAAGCCTGCCAGGTGCATCAGCACATTGGCGTGATCCCGTCTTGAGGCATGCTTCGAAAGCGCCTGCATCAATTGACTCAGGTACTGTTCGGCCAGCGCCTGGATATCGCCCTTGCCGGCGCCGGCCACCAGCCGTCCAAGCTCGCGATAGGCCTGCTGGTCGTGGGCCAGAATCAGAAATTTATGCTGGGTATGGAACTGGACCAGGCTGCCGGCATCCAGGCCTTCGGCCTGCAGGCGGCGCCAGCGGTCATAAACGAAAACCCGCTCGATGAAATTGTCACGCAGATTGGGATCGTTGAGCCGCCCTTCCTCCTCCACCGGCAGGCAGGGATGGCGTGCCATCAGCGCTTCAGCGTAGAGCCCCCGGCCCTGACCGGTGGGCATGCCCTTGACGTCATAGACCTTGACCCGCTCCATGCCGCAGCTCGGCGACTTGGCCTTGAGGATGTAGCCGCTGATCTGCCCGTCCAGGTTCGCCGCCTGCTCACGCCCGTAAGCTCTCAGGGCATCGCTGAAATCCCTGGACGGATCATTCACCTGGCGGGCCTGCGGTGCGTCCGGGTCCCCCACCAGGCGGATCGGTGGGCGCGGCACCCCCATGCCGATGGCTACCTCCGGGCAGAAAGGCAGATAGCGAAAGTAACGGCCGAGAACCTGCTCAACGTAACGATGACGCTTGTGGCCACCGTTGTAGCGGACTTCCTCTCCCAGCAGGCAGGAACTGATGCCTACCGGAATACGACCGTCCTGCTCGGCACTGGCATCCAGGGTCTGCATGGCCTAGTCGGAGATGTCGAAGGACAGTACGCGGTCATTATCACTATCCACCACCAGCAGCTCTTCTCCATCGGAATAAACCGCTTCCGGTCGGGATAGACTGCGGGCATTCACCGGGCTGTTGTCGCCGGTGTTGTTGCGCTGATTGGAGCGCCGATCAGGCTGACCGAGCACCGCATCGGCCTGGACATGGTTGCGGCTGGGCCAGCGGTCGTAGATCAGGACCCGGTGATTGCCCCGGTCGGCCACGAAAAGACGGCTGCCATCCCACCAGACAGCGGTGGGAGCATTGAGACCGCGTTCCAGACCACCGGCGTTGGTGGTATTGCTATCCATGTCTTCCTGGCCAATGACACGATCGGCCGGCTCACCCTCCTCCGGGAAACTGTCCCAGAGCAATACCCGGTTGTTGAAACGATCGGCCACGGCCAGTCGATCCCCGTCGGTCCAGATACCGGCCGGTCCGGAAAGGCTGTCCGCCGAGGCTTGACCCTGACCCCGATTGGCGACGCAAGTGGATAGGTCCGGCTGACCGATCACGCCCCGGGCATCGGCACCGCTGGCATCACCGCGCTCGAACAGCAGCAGGCGGTTGTTCTCATAATCCGAAACCAGCAGACGGCTGCCGGGGGCGGCCACCCCCCAGGGAGAATCCATGGCATCCGCGTCGCATCCCGGCAGCAGGACCTCATCCCGAGTCGGTTGACCGAATACCCGGTCGGCATCCTGGGGCCCGCTGGTCGGTCGCTCGTTCCAGAGCAGCACCCGATGATTGGCCAGATCGGCAACCGCCAGGCCCCAGCTACCGGCGATCAGACCCACCGGCTCATGCAGGCCGGCCCGATCCCGGCCGCGGCCATCGTCACTCATGCCCGGCTGGCCAAGGACAAAATCCGCTGCTTCGTTATTGCGGTCCGGTGGACTGCCCCAGCCCAGCACCCGGTTGGCCCCGCTGTCGGCAATATAAAGGCGGCCACCGGAAACAATGACCCCGCCGGGATCAAGCAGAGTGTTGGCATCGGTGCTGCGATCCGACTCGACCACGGTCATGGAGCTTTGCCCAATGACATGCTGGGCCCGCTTCCAGGTCAGTGAGGCGCTCTCACCGTCACTGCCACCGCGGAGAATTTCATCCACATCGAAGGGACAGCCATTGGAGCCGGCCACCATGAAGGAGGCAAGCACGAGAATGAGGATTTTGAGTAGACGATTCATACCGAAATCATATCAAAGCCGGGGAGGGCCTGTCGGACAAAAAAAGGCCCTTCCCCTGCGGGAAGGGCCTGTCTCGGTCCTGATTTCTCAAGGCCCCGTGCCTAGCGACGATAGGCGCGGGGCAATTCATCGTCTTCCAGATTCATATAACGATCCCGCAGGCGGGTATGCCGGGTTTCCATGGACATCTCCCGACCCTTGATGATCACATGGTCCGGATAGCTGGTGACTTCCAGCGGATCCCCATCCCAGACCACCAAGTCGGCATCCAGGCCGGCCTCAATCCGCCCGACCCGGTCGTCGATCCCCCAGATCCGTGCCGGCTGCGACATGACCGCAGCCAAGGCGACCTCATGGGGCAGGCCGTGGGCCACAGCATTGCCGGCCGCCTGGGTGATGTTGCGGGCATTGTGGCTATCACCGGTGGCAAAGGCGAAGTCGACACCGGCTTCGTGCAGGCGTGCTGCATTCTCCAGCGTGGCCCCGAGAGATTCGAAACGACCGGGGAGGTTCTGCAGCGGATCAATCAGCACGGGCACATTGAGTGCCGCCAACTCATCGGCCACTTTCCAGGCCTCAGCACCGCCGCTGATCACCAGGCGGAGATCAAAATCCGTGGCCAGACGCAGGGCGGCGCGAATATCACTGGCCCGATGAACCTGGACGATGAAGGGCATGTCACCCTCAATCACCGGCTGCAGGGCCTCCAGGTCCAGCCGCCCCAGGGCGTAGTCGCGCCGTTCCCGCCGCTCGAAGGCACTCCGGTTGTCGGCGAAGTCACGGGCATCCTGCAGGGCTTCCCGTAGATGCAGCATGGCCGCGCCACGGGAACCGCCCGACAGCTGGGCACCGGTCTCGCCGAGACTGGCATACATGGCCGCCGGGCTGCGGGTGACATAATCACCCTCACCTCCCAGGTCAATGATCGCGCCACGCCCGGCGATCAGGGTGCCGCCGCTGCCATGACCGGGTGCCACCACGGCACGGGTGATCCCTTCCACCCGATTCACGGGAATCAGCATGGATGCCGGGTTAATGGCATCGGTGACATCAAAAGCGGCGGTGAAATGACGACCCGACACCGAGCTGTCATTACTGCCACTGACCGCACCGACTTCGACAATGCCGATCTGGCCATGGGCATCGATAATGCCGGGTGTGACGATCCGACCCTCGGCATCGATTCGGGTCACACCCGACGGTGCACTCAGGTCGCTTCCAACCGCCTCGATACGACCATCACGGACCAGGATGGTGGCCTCTTCGATGACCCCATCCTCACCCAGGGTGTGGACGGTGGCATTGGTGATGGCGAGACGCTCGGCCATGACGGGGCCAGCAGCCAGCCCCCATGCCGTCAGCAAAACTAGGGCAATGGATCTGAGCATCACTGATCTCCTTCAAACATGCCGAGGGTGAAATCCAGTTCCGGAAGGCGCAGGGGATCGTCCCGGTCATAGATCCGGGCCCCGTCGATGAACACCAAGCGGGTGCGGCTGTAGACACTGAAGGGATCACCATCCCAGAGCACCACATCGGCGTTCTTGCCCGGCTCCAGGGAGCCGGTGACCTCGTCGATGCCGAGAATGCGGGCGGCATTGAGGGTGATCCAGCGGATGGCCTGTTCACGGCTGACCGCCATGCCGGCCCGGTTGGCGGCCGCCATGGTCTTGGCCGCTTCCTGATTCAGGCGCTGAATGTCCTGGGCGGAGTCGGAATGCAGCACGGCACAGGCGCCCGCCGCTTCCACCAGGGGGATGTTCTCCCGGATGCCATCCCAGGCCTCCAGCTTGAAGCCCCACCAGTCGGACCACATGGCCGAACAGACGTCGGCCTCGGCAAGCCGGTCAGCGATCTTGTAGGACTCCACCGCATGATGAAAGGCAGTGATATGAAAACCGAATTCCTCGGCGATATCCATCCGATGGGTCATCTCATCGGCACGATAACAATGGTTATGCAGCAGGATTTCGTCGTTGAGGACACCGGCAATGGTCTCCATCGCCAGGTCACGCTTGGGCGCGTCCACATCCTCGCCATTGGCCTTCTTGCGCTTGTAGTCTTCCCAGCGGTCCAGATAATCCTGGGCGTCGATGAAGGCGCTGCGCACGAAAGCCTTGTTGCCCATGCGGGTATAGGGCTGGGAGTTTCTGCCCTGGCCGTAGACCCGCTTGGGGTTCTCGCCACAAGCCATCTTCAGCGCATGGGGGGCGCCCGGAAACTTCATGTCCTGGGCAGTGCGTCCCGGCACGTTCTTGATGGTCACCCCGCGCCCGCCAAAGATGTTGGCCGAACCGGGCAGGATCAGGGCGGTGGTCACCCCGCCTTCCAGGGCGCGGATGAATCCCGGGTCCTGGGGCCAGAGGCCGTGCTCGGCCCAGACATGGGCGGTGTTGGCGGAAACGATTTCGTTGCCATCGGCATGGGCCCAGTCACCCGGAGAGGGATAGACCCCAAGATGGGAGTGGCTATCGATGATCCCTGGGGTCAGCCAACCCCCATCGGCATCCACCACCCGGGCATCCTCGGGGGCCTCAATTTCGCTGCCGACCGCCTCGATACGGCCATCGCGCATCAGCAGGCTGCCATCGTCGATTCGCTCACCGGCGCCGGTAAGAATGGTGGCGTTGGTGATCAAGACCGTTTCCGATGGCAGCGGTCGGTAGGTGGATTCAAAACCGCCGGACAACACCGAAAACTCAAAATCATCCTCCGGTGCCGCCGGGGGCTCGGACTCGCCACAGGCTGCCAGACCGAGGGTCAATGCCCCCGTGGCCGCCAGCCATGTGATCTTGGACAGGATTCTGGCCATGCTTCCTCCTCGTCTATTGAAATGATCCGCAGCGCGCCATTGTGCTGCTGGACTGGTATCGGAAGCCTCTTGCGCGAGACTTCCGCCGTCCCCTTTGTGAATTCCCTTTCGGGCCGCCTTACGGCAAACCATTCAAGCTCTCAATAACCAAGGAACATCTGACTAATTCATTTGCACCCGCAGTTGGCGCTGAGAGCGTCTGATTCAAGGCGCATTGCGCAGCACAGTAGCCTCTGCGCTACGGGCAAGCAATGAATTAATCAGTGGTTCCCCAGCAGGAATGGATTCATCACAGGCCCCCGATATGGTTCAATCCCGTCTGGTGCTGCCGCAACACAATAACCGAAAACCGGGTGTCTGATGGAAACCGAATTCTTCGATATCGCCATTCTGCTCGCTCTCGCCGTCGGGATCGGGGGCCTGGCCATGCTCTTGCGCCAGCCCCTCATCGTAGCCTTTATCGCCGCGGGCATCATCGCCGGGCCGGCGGTAACCGGCCTGGTGCCTCATCCCGGTGATATCGAACTGCTGGCCGAACTCGGCATCGCCCTGTTGCTGTTCGTGGTGGGCCTGAAGCTGGACTTGTCCCTGATTCGCACCATGGGTCCGGTCGCTCTGGCCACCGGCATGGGCCAGGTCATCTTCACATCGGTGGTGGGCTATTTCATCGCCATCGCCCTTGGCATGTCACCGGTTACCGCGCTGTACGTTGCCGTGGCGCTGACCTTCTCCAGCACCATCATCATCGTCAAGCTGCTGTCCGATAAACGCGAGATCGACGCCCTACACGGCCGGATCGCCATCGGCTTTCTGATCGTTCAGGACATTGTGGTGGTGATGGTGATGATCGGGCTGTCGGCCTTTGGCGCCGGCACCGACACCGAAGGCCCCTGGATGGAAGCCCTCAGGGTTCTGGGCGCCGGCATCGTCATGCTGCTGGGGGTCGCCATCGCAATGCGCTATATCCTGCCGCGACTGATGGAGATGATCGCCCGCAATCGGGAATTGTTGGTCCTGTTTGGGATTGCCTGGGCGGTCACCCTGGCCGCGGTCGGCGATGCCATGGGTTTCAGCATGGAGGTCGGCGCCTTCCTGGCGGGCATCTCCCTGGCCTCCACCCGCTTCCGTGATGCGCTGGGTGCCCGTCTGACCACCGTGCGCGACTTCCTGCTCCTGTTCTTCTTCCTGCATCTGGGCTCGCAGCTCGAGCTGGACCTGCTGGGTGCACAGGTGGGACCAGCGCTGATCCTGTCGGCCTTCGTTCTGATCGGCAACCCCATCATCGTCATGATCATCATGGGTTTCATGGGCTATCGCAGCCGAACCGGCTTCCTGGCCGGCCTGACGGTGGCCCAGATCAGCGAGTTCTCCCTGATCCTGGCCGCCCTGGGCTACAGTCTCGGCCACATTACTGCCGAAACCGTGGGCCTGGTGACCCTGGTCGGCCTGATCACCATCGGTCTGTCCACCTATCTGATCATTTACTCTCATCCCATATACGACCGCATTGCCCCGTGGCTGCGGATTTTCGAGCGTGAGCGGATGCCGCAGCAGGACCAGGATAGCCAGAAGGAGGCGGCGGTCGATGTGATCGTTTGCGGCCTCGGCCGTTTTGGTTATGACCTGGCCATGAAACTGAGCGACCGGGACATCCAGGTACTGGGCGTGGATTTCGACCCGTCGGCAGTAGACGGACTGCTCGCAGAGGAAGTTCGGGCCTGCTACGGCGATGCCGAAGACCCGGAACTGGCCGAACGCCTGCCGCTGAGCCATGCCCGGATGGTCATCAGTACCATTCCGGATCCGGTCGCCAACCGGGCGCTGCTCGACAGCCTTCGCCATGGCGGCTTCCAGGGCCGGATCATGCTCACCGCCCATCACCCGGCGGATATCCGGGCGCTGGCTGATCTTCCGGAACATGAATTGCTGCTGCCCTTCCGGGATGCGGCCAGCAGGACAGCGGAACGGGTTGCCGAAGGCCTGCGATCGAAAGGCGGCTAGGCGTTTTCGCCTGCCGAGGCCGTGGTTTCGGCAGGCGCGGCCTCGTCGTCCAGCGCCTGACTGAAGGCACGGGCGTGCAGACGGGCGCGCCCGGCGGTTTTCACTGCCCGCCGGAGAATGCTGAAGTAATCCAGCCACTCACTCATCTGGCGACTGCTCATGCGCTTGGCGGCCCCGGCCGAGAGCAGCTCGGACTTGACCACCTGGTAACGCTCGTCAAAGACAGGGTCCAGTCCCGTTTCAGTGAGCCGCTCCGGCTTGAGGTCCCGAGCCAGGGCGGTCAACAAGGGGGCGGTGTCCGGGTCTTCCACCGGGCACCGGGAAGGCAGGCGGCGGGCCAGCTCATCCAGTTCCAGGGCGCGTTCGGACAATTCCTCCAGATAGCGCGTGGCCCTCAGCACCTGAGGCAGTGCCTCTTTTTGCCGCGACTTCATATCGTCGGCGCTCAAGCCCTGCAGGGCGTCGTTGATGCTGTCCAGCAGGGTTCGCAGATCCCCCTGAGTGCGGGTCAGTCGAGCCGGATCCGGCCGCTTGGCGGCAATGGCATCGTGAAAAAGGTGACTGGCGGCCACCAGGCTGCGGTTGAGCTCCCGATCCACCGCACGCAGGCCCAGGCTGGGTGTGCTCAACACGGCCTCGTCAAGGAACTGCGGCCGCGCCAGGCTACCGGCAACGGGGCGAAAGTAACGCCCCAGGGCGTCGACCATGAGACCGGTCAGAGGCCAGATGGCGGCCAGACCGATCAGCTTGCCAATGCTGTGGAAGAAGGCCAGCGACACGGCCATGGAGTGCCCCATGCCCACCGCAGCAGCCAGCCACTGGACCAAGCCTAGCAGGAACCCGAAGGCCAGGAACAGAATGGTCGCTTCCAGCAGGTTGAAGATCACATGGGAGGCGGCCACGCGACGGGCATTGGGGGTCGCGGCCAGGGATGCGAACACGGCGGTGGAAGTGGTGCCCAGGTTGGCGCCGATCATCATGGCCGCCGCCCCGGGCAGTCCCAGCAGGCCGCCGGAGGCCGCGGTAAGAATGACCGCCAGGGCGGCGCTGGAAGACTGCATGATAACGGTCATCACGAAACCGGCCAGCAAATGCAATAGCAGCAGGAGCACACCCTCGCTCTCCACCGCCGGAGTCAGCATGGGACCGGTCTCCCGGAACATGTCCGTCAGAACGTCCAGGCCAAGGAAGAAAATGCCGAAGCCGGCAATGGCATCCCCCATTGCCCGCCACTGGCCATAGCGGGCCAGGATGCGCAGGAACACGCCGACGCCAATGAAGGGCAGAGCGAAGGCCTTGAGGCTGAACTCCAAACCGACCACGCTCACCAGCCATGTGGTGGCGGTAGTACCCAGGTTGGCACCGTAGATCACCCCCACCGCCTGGCTCAGCCCGATGATCCCGGCGTTGACGAATCCAATGGTGGCAAAGATCACCGCGCTTGAGGACTGCACCAGGCTGGTGATCAGAGCGCCGGACGCCAGACCGCGAATCCGGCTGCGAGTGGCAAAACCGAGGATATGACGCAGGGCGTCGCCCGCCGCTACCTTCAGGCCCTCGGTCATCAGCCGCATGCCGAGCAGAAACAGCCCGATGCCGCCAATGAAATTGAGCACGAGGAAAAGATTCACATCCATGACTGCAATGATAGCCTGTGAGGAAGCCCTGTTTCAGAGTAGCCGAATGCCGAGAAGGCCCAGCCAGACTAGACATCGTCAGTGGATCCACCAGCTCATCGCCCTGGGCCGGCGCTGGGGCTGGCTTTTTGCCCTGCCGCTGCTGCTGATTGCAGCGCTGGCCCTGCAGCAGGAACAGCTCCATGTCTGGGCCCTGGCAGCCGGCCTCGTCTGCGGCGCGCTGAGTTTCAATCATGGCCGTCATTATTACCAGGGGGGAGAGGAAAGCCATTGGCTGCTGACCATCGCCTTCGCCTTTCTCGGCTGGCCCTTCCTGCAGCTTCTTGAGGCCAACGGTGCCGATCAGGCGCAACAGAGCTGGATCAGCCTGCAGTATTTTGCAGCGGTATTGGCAGTCTGGTTCAGTCGCGCCTGGATGGAGCAGCCTCCAGAGGGCTAAAGGGGAAAGCCGAATAAGAAAAACCCGCTTCCGGAGAAGCGGGTTTTTCTTATTCCTTAATGGCTTGTGAACGGCCGGCTCAGGCAGTCTCGCCGCGATAACGGCGGATGGCGACCGCTGCGGCAATGAATGCCACGCCCACCGCCAGACCAATCCAGAAAGCAGGCTCGGCAAAC
The DNA here is from genome assembly GCF_034931365.1 of Natronospira elongata. Taxonomy (NCBI): domain Bacteria; kingdom Pseudomonadati; phylum Pseudomonadota; class Gammaproteobacteria; order Natronospirales; family Natronospiraceae; genus Natronospira; species Natronospira elongata. The sequence goes on along the minus strand of NZ_JAYGII010000016.1, from coordinate 44,092 downwards.
CCGGCCAGACCGGTGATCTCGGCGGCGGAGGCCTCCACATTCAGGTCGCCGGTGCGGAAACCAAAGTCCTGTTGCTGGGCGTTCTGGAAAGGCAGGGAGATATGATGCCCGATCATCTTCAGGAACTCCCTGGAACTGAGCGCCACCCACTCCACCAAGGCCACACCCAGGGGCGGGAGCACCGCCCACAGAAAGGCGGCCTTGCGGGCCCAGGCCGAGACCAGGAACAGCCAACCGAAGTAGGGCAGGAACCAGAGGCCAAGCAACCACATATCGCCCAGCATGCCGAACAATGCAGACAGGGCGGCCAGTGGCTGCAGATAATCGCCGAAACTCATGTCCGTACCCATGACGAGAATGGGCGCGAGTAACAAGCCAAGAACCTCCAGCGCCAGCCCCACCAGCAGCACAATTACCGGTGCCACCAGCAGGACCACCAACAACTTGGACAATACGGTCAGGGTGTCCGAGACCGGCAGCGACCGCCAAAACAGAATACTGCGGTCACGGCGTTCACTGTAGAGGCAGTCGAGGGCATAGAAGAACAACACGACCACCATGACGGCGTAAATCGTGAAGGCACTGGCCCGTGTCATGCCGTGGGCAACATCAAAGGCCCGGTCACCCGTCATCTGCGGCAAGACATGCTGATTGAATTGTTCCACCGCGGTGGGATTGCTCACCAGGCTGATGAAACCCCAGACCGAGGCCACCAGAAACAGTGCTGCGGTCACGGCAGGCGCAATCCACAGGGACTTGTGTTCCCACAGCTCGCGCCGGATGAGGCTGTACATGGCATGCAATTGATTCATGACTGCACCTCCCCGGCGGTTGCCGGACCCTTGCCCATCTTGGCAACGAAAATGTCGGCGATACCCGGATTATGGATCTCCCCCAGCTCCGCGAGCCGCTCCCGCGGCTGCTCCTCAAACAGGAACAGGTGACGACCCAGCAATTCCCGTTCATGCAGGGGATTCATCTCACGGGCCCTGTCGGCATCAGCCGGCTTGACCAGAACCTCGCTGAATCGTTTGGGTAACGTTTCCATTTCCTCATCAAGCACCAGCTTCCCTGCCTTGATGAACATGACATGGGTCAGAATTTTCTCGATCTCTTCCACCTGGTGGGTGGTAACGAGAATGGTGCGATCACCATCAAAGTAATCATTCAGAAGATGGTCATAGAAGGCCTTGCGATAGAGAATATCCAGACCCAGCGTGGGCTCGTCCAGAACCAGCAGACGGGCATCAATGGCCATGATCAGGGCCAGGTGCAACTGGGTGATCATGCCTTTGGAGAGCTGGCCGACCTTGCGATCGCGCCGAATCTCGGTTCGGGCGAGAAAGGCCTCGGCTCGTTCACGGTCAAAGCGGGGATGCACACCCTCGACGAAATCCAGGGCCTGCCAGACCTTGAGCCAGCGGGGCAGAACAGCCACATCGGCGATGAAACAGACATCGCGCATCAACTGATGCCGGGCCTGGCGAGGATCCTGGCCCATGACCTCCAGCTCCCCGTCAAAGCGGGTCAGGCCGAGAATGGCCTTGAGCGCGGTGGTCTTGCCGGCGCCATTGGGCCCGATCAGGCCGACAATGGAACCGGGCTGGATTTCGAAGTCCAGGCCACTCAGGGCCTCGGTCCGCCCATAATGCTTGCTCAGATTGCTTGCCTTGATGACGGCGCTCATGATTGTCGCTCCCTATTCCCCGCGGACAGCAGTTTCTCCGGATCCAGGCCGAGTCGCTCGATGCGCTCGAGAATCTGCGGCCATTCCTGCTCGAGAAACTGCTGACGTTCGGATTCGCGCAGACGGGATACGGCCCCATCGCGCACGAACATGCCTCGCCCCCGGCGCTTGTCCACCAATGCCTCGTCCTGCAGGGCCTGGTAGGCCTTGAGCACGGTGAGCGGATTGATCTGGTACTCGGTCGCCACATTGCGGACCGAGGGGAGGGCGTCACCCTCGGCGAGGACGCCCTCCAGGATCATGTCCACCACTCTGTCTCGAAGCTGGCGGTAGATCGGCTGATTGTCATTCCACTCTTGGTCCATGGTGCTGCCTCGGTTGGGGCCAGCCTTGCGGGCTCTACTGCCTTACATTAACGGTTACCGATGTACATCACCAGTCCACCGACCAGTCCATCCTCGTCTTCGATGGCTTCGCAGGGCTCGGAGTCCCCGTCACGCGGGGCTTCGGCCAGCTGTTCGCGGACTTGCACCTGATCCAGACGCGAGCCGCTCTCACGCAGACTTTCCATCAATTCAGCCGCCAACTGCGCCCGATCGACGCTCAGATCGCTGGCGAAAAGCTCACTCGGCGAGCTGCGCTCAAATTCAATCCCGGTGCCGGCAGCAGCGGGGACGGTGACCAAAACGCCCGTGGCCATAGCCAGGGCAGCAAACAGCGTTGTTGCGTTACGGATCGTCATTTTCCACCTCCTGGGGCATCTGCCCAGTTTGCTGTTGTAGTTAACTATAACACTCAATCGAAGAATTGCAAGGGGGCGGAAGAAGATTTTTTTGGGAAACCCCGGGTGGACGCAGCCCAGGACGAGAGCACGGGGCCGGTTCAGCGCGCCATTGCCGCTCCTGTTAGAATGGCGCGCCATCGGCAGGCCGGCCGCCGCCCGGGCGGCGGCCGGAGCGCCTGCGCAAGCCGAATCCAGTCCCAATCCATCCCAATTCGAGATTCAGGGAGCCAACCATGAAAAAACCGCTTCGCGTCACCATTACCGGCGCTGCCGGCCAGATCGGCTACGCCCTGGCCTTCCGCATCGCGTCCGGGGACATGCTCGGCAAGGATCAGCCGGTCATTCTCCAGCTGCTGGAGATCCCGCCCGCCATGGACGCCCTCAAGGGGGTCGCCATGGAGCTGGAGGACTGTGCATTCCCCCTGCTCCACGACATCGTCACCACCGATGACGCCAACGTGGGCTTCAAGGACACGGATTTCGCCCTGCTGGTGGGGGCCAAGCCCCGCGGGCCGGGAATGGAGCGCAAGGACCTGCTGAAGGAAAATGGCAAGATCTTCGGACCTCAGGGCAAGGCACTGAACGATCATGCCAGCCGCGACGTGAAGGTGCTGGTGGTTGGCAACCCGGCCAACACCAATGCCCTCATTGCCCAGGCCAACGCCCCGGATCTGGACCCGCGCAACTTCACCGCCATGACCCGCCTGGACCACAACCGGGCGCTGGCACAACTGGCCGAGAAGACGGGCAAGCACCACACCCGGATCGATGGCATGATCATCTGGGGTAACCACTCCGCCACCCAATACCCGGACATCGCCCACTGCAGCGTGGACGGCAAAGCCGCCCCGGAACTGGTGGACCAGGGCTGGTACCGGGATGATTTCATCCCCACGGTGCAGCAGCGTGGTGCCGCCATCATCAAGGCCCGGGGTGCCTCGTCTGCCGCGTCCGCGGCGTCGGCGGCCATCGATCATATCCGCGACTGGCATCTTGGCAGTGACGGCAAATGGGTGAGCATGGCCGTGCCCAGTGATGGCAGCTACGGCATCAAGGAAGGCGTCATCTACTCATTCCCGGTGACCTGCAAGAACGGCGACTACGAGATCGTCCAGGGTCTGGAAATCGATGCATTCAGCCGTGAGCGCATGACCCTGACCGAAGAGGAGCTGCGCGAGGAGCGCGAAGGCGTCAAGGAACTGCTGTAAGCGCCATTGCCCACGACAGGCCCCGGCGAGCCAATAGGCTCCGCCGGGGCTTTTTTGTTTCAGGCTCGGTTTCAGGCGGAATCGCGGCTACCCCCGAAAGCCTCTTGCAGGCGCGCAATGACGCGATCCGCCGACTCACCCGGCAATCTGCTCAGCATCTTGTGCAGGCGATCATAAAGGGCGCCTTCCATTCTTGAGCGCGCCTGGTCCGGCTCGGCCTCTGCCGTCGGGGGATGCACCATCACTGTTCCAGGCCCACGCTGACCGGCCTCGGACAGAGCCGCCTGAACGGACTGGTAAATGGCCTCCAGCTTTTCATCGGCGCTGTCCGAGGCAAGGTAAACCCCGGCCACCGGCGCCACTGTGGCCTGATGTTCGGCCGCGAACTTTGTTCCACCCAGGGTCTCGACCAAACGCTCCGCCAGGGCCTTGGCACCGCTGCGGTCATTATCCGGGCAGATCACGGCAAAGCGTGCTCCACCCAGGCGGGCGACCACATCCTCCTCCCGAAGGCTGTCCTGCAAGACAGCACCGACCTCCCGCAGGACATCGGCAGCCACCCGTTTTCCACGCCGCTTGACCAGAGCCTCGAAATCCATCAAATCGACACGAAGCAGAGCCAGGGGATAGCCATGTCTTAAACAGTGGGCCCGGGCTTCACGCAAGCGCTTTTCGAAATAGCGGGCGTTACCCAGTCCGGTGACGGAATCCTCGACATTACTGGCTTCCAGTTCCCGTGCCCTGCGCCGCATTCGGTCATGACTGGCATGCGCACGGGCACGAGCCAACAGTTGGGTGCGGTCAAATGGCTTGGTGATGAAATCCGTCGCCCCCTTCTCAAGGGCCTTGTCGCGAGCTGACTCTTCATCATTGCCGGTCACGATAATCACCGGCAGTGCCTGGAGCAGGCTATCCTCGCTGGACCGAATTCGCTCCAGCAGTTGATAGCCATCCATGCCGGGCATGCCTACATCCGAGAACAGCGCAAGGATATCCCGCTCCTTGGACAAGCGTTCCCATGCGGCAACCCCATCCGGCTCCACCACCAGTTCAAACTCTGGCTCGAGAATCTTCTTGGCCGACAGGCGCATGACCTTGGAATCGTCTGCCACCAGCAATTTGGGTCTGGCCTCGGCGTTGTCGCTCATAATTCTCCCAGGGTAGGTTTCATGACCACTCGGGCCCATTGCGCCTGTAAAAGTATCGCCAGCAACATAGCGGCGGGCTTTCCTACATCTATCAGGACAACTATAGTGGACCGTATCGAAATCGTCACCGGCAACTGACCCTGGCCCCTCCACGCCGAGGGCCGCCAGGAAGCGATCATCAAGCGCACTACCACCGCCATTTCATTGGGACCAAGCACCCAATGACTGAATCGGGAGAAGAACCTTGCTCACCTTGATCACTGTCCTCGTCCTACTTTTATTCGTCGCCTTGATGCTTTATCGGGGGGCAAGCCTGGGCGCCACCACCCTGGGCATCGGCATCGTTCTGGCGGCCTCCACCGGGGTTAGGCTGCTGGACACCGAACCCGGCGTCGGCAGCGGCATTGTCTGGGGAATCTTTTTCCTGCTGGCGCTGGTACTGAATGTTCGCCCCCTGCGTCGCGGGCTGATCAGCAAACCGGCCCTCAAGGCCTTCCGCAAGGTCATGCCGGAAATGTCCGACACCGAACGCGAAGCGCTGGAGGCCGGGACGGTCTGGTGGGAAGGCGAATTGTTCTCCGGCCGCCCGGACTGGGACAAACTGGTGGGCGCTCCTGCCGGCAAGCTGAGCGAAGAGGAACAGGCCTTTCTTGATGGGCCGGTGAATGAGCTCTGCGCGATGCTGGATGAGTGGCGCATTACCCATGAATGGGCCGACCTGCCCCATGAGGCCTGGGATTTCATTAAACGCAATGGCTTTTTCGCCATGATCATTCCCAAGGCCTATGGTGGGCTGGAGTTTTCCGCCCTGGCCCAGTCGGAGGTACTGAGCCGGGTAGCGGGCCACAGCCCCACCGCAGCCTCCATCATCGCCGTGCCCAATTCCCTGGGCCCGGGCGAGTTGCTGGAAAAATACGGCACTCAGGAACAGAAGGATCATTATCTGCCGCGCCTGGCCAAGGGTGATGAAATCCCCTGTTTCGGTCTGACCGGTCCCCGCAATGGATCCGATGCGGCCTCCCTGACCGACAGCGGTATCGTCTGCAAGGGCCAGTGGCAAGGCGAGGAAATCGTCGGCATCCGTCTCAACTGGCAGAAGCGCTACATCACCCTGGCACCGGTGGCCACGGTCCTGGGCCTGGCCTTTCGGCTGTATGACCCGGAGCACTTGCTGGGCGAGACCGAAGACCATGGCATCACCGCCGCGCTGATCCCCACCGACTTGCCGGGGGTGAGCACCGGGCGCCGACATTTCCCCCTCAACATCCCCTTTCAGAACGGGCCCACCGAAGGCGAGGATGTGTTCATTCCCCTGGACTACATCATCGGCGGGCCGAAGATGGCCGGACAGGGTTGGCGCATGCTGATGGAATGCCTGTCGGCCGGCCGTGCCATTTCCCTGCCGTCCAACACCACCGGCGCCGCCCTGGCCGGGATCGCTTCAACCGGAGCCTACGCCCGCGTTCGGCGACAGTTCGGCATGCCCATCGGTCGCTTTGAAGGGATCGAGGAAGTGCTGGCCCGAATGGGCGGCCTGGGCTGGACCATGGACGCCGCCCGTCGGGTAACGGCAGCTGCCATCGACCAGGGTGAAGAGCCCCCGGTGGCCGGCGCCATCCTCAAATACCATGTCACCGAAATGGCCCGCATCGTCGGCAACGATGCCATGGATGTTCAGGCCGGCAAGGGGATCTGCATGGGTCCGCGCAACACCCTCGCCCGTGGCTATCAGAGCATCCCCATCGCGATCACCGTGGAAGGGGCCAACATCCTGACCCGCAACATGATCATCTTTGGACAGGGTGCGATCCGCTGTCACCCCTGGGTGTTGCCACAAATTCATGCCACCCGTGAGCAAGACCAGGCCAAGGCCGTCCGTGACTATGACCAGGCCCTGTTCGGCCACCTGGGCTTCACCATGGGTAACGCCGTACGGGCGCTGTGGCTCGGCATTACCCGTGGCCGGGGCACAGCGGCGCCCGAAGGCCCCACCCGTCGCTATTACCAGCATCTAAGTCGCTTCAGCGCGGCCTTCGGGCTGATGGCCGATTTCTCCATGCTGACCCTGGGCGGCTCCCTCAAGAAGCGGGAGCGGATTTCCGCCCGCCTCGGCGACATGCTCAGCTATATGTACCTGGCCTCCATGGTCCTCAAGCGTTATGAAGACCTGGGCCGCCCCAAGGAAGACCTGCCCTTCGTGGAATGGGCCTGCCGTGATCTGATCTACAAACTGCAGGAACAGCTCCACGGCCTGCTGCGCAATTTCCCGGGCAAGCTGACCCCGCGTCTGTTACGAGCCCTGGTCTTCCCGCGTGGCCGCAGTTTTTCCAGTCCCAGCGATGCCCTGGGTCATGCCATCGCCAAGCGTCTGATCAGTGACCACCCCAGTCGGGACCGGCTGACGGAAATCGTGTATCGCAGCGACAAGAACAGTGCCATCGCTGTGCTGGAACGTGCCCTGGGCATGGCCGAGCGTTTCGAGCCGCTGGACCGCCGGGTTCGAGAGGCAGTCCGCGAAGGCCGCATCACCCACGCCACGACCGCCGACCAGTATCGCCAGGCCGGGGAGCTGGACATCCTGGATCAGGAAGAGCTTGAATTCATGCTCCGCTACGATGAGATGGTCAGCGAGATCATCGCCGTGGATGACTTCGAGGGTGAAGAACTGGCCGTGAACCCCTTACCAGGGATACCGGCACATGGCACCGGGCGAGATGGCTGAGATCACCCATGCGCGAAGAATGGGGGGAGCTGGAATCAAAAGGCGGGGAGCTGATCTACGAAGTCAATCTGGAGATCAGCCCCCGTCAAAAGGCAGCCTTTGACGACTGGCTCAGTGGCCATGTCCAGGCCCTGCTGGAACAGCCCGGCTTTCTCTCCGCCCGTATTCTTCGCAACGACGAACAAGCCGAAGATCGCTGGGCCCGGCGGACGGTCAGCTATCGCCTGCGTGATCGTCAGGCGCTGGATGATTACATTGCCGGCCCGGCCGAGGCCATGCGCGCCGACGGCCTGTGCCGTTTCGGGGGAAGCATGCGCGCCAGCCGCCGCACACTGCGGCTTGTAGCCGAAATCAGCGCCCTGGGCAACTGCGAGAACTGCCATGGGGTGTTATTTGACCGCCACTGTCAGCGCTGCGGCCAGAAGATTGACGCCCCCCATCCGCCGCCCGCCTGAGCTCCCTCCACGCCCGAGCTGGCTTTTGGGATTACAGCGAGGGAGCTTACTGATCTAGCTGGCCCCGAAACACCCTAGCTCTCCCTTACTTGCTCCTCATCCGACTCCGTACGCGGATCCATCTCCGAGATAAGGGTTGAGCCGGTGCGGGGCATGGCCACGAAGGGTTCCTGATCCTCCACCGCGACGGCTGCCGGCTTGCGCCGCACGGCGATCAGGGTGGCAGCGACAGCGCAAACCACACTCATGAAGAAGAACAGACCTTCCGGGCCAAGGACGGCCATGAACAAGGCACCCAGTAGCGGTCCCAGCGTCGCCCCCACGCCATAGGTCTTGATCAGCGTGGCACTGGTGGAAACCAGTTGATGCTGACTGACGTAGTCGGTGACATGGGCCACCGAGACCGGATAAATGGTAGCCCCCACCCCACCGAACAAGCCAGCCAGCAGCAAGAGCGGCACCATCCCCGTCTGGCCAAGCAGGGCCAGTGCGAGGGTAAGCAAAGCCACCAATGCCAGCAGCAGGGTGAGCACGTTCAGGCGATCATAAAAGTCCGACAGGTGCCCCACAGGCCACTGCAAGACCAGGCCGGAAAGCACGGCCACGCCCATCAACAATGAAATACCCGCGGTATCCAAACCGATATTGGTGGCATACACAGCACCCAGCGCATAGAAGGCACCGAAGACAAGGCCGGCGACCAGACAGCCGCCCACACCAAAAGGTGCCAGGCGGGCCAGATGCCGGAGTCGGGTGCGACTGCCCTCCGGCGCCTGGGGATGGACCGTTCGACTCAAGGCAATGGGGACCAGGCAAAGCGCAAACAACAGCCCGGCGATGAGATAGAGCTCCAGGCCTTCCACATCGGCCAGGTTGAGCAGGAACTGGCCCAGCCCCAGACCAAGGAAGCTGATCACCATGTAGAAGGAGAAAACACGGCCCCGGATGCCCGGCTCGGCCCGTTCGTTGAGCCAGCTCTCAATGACGATGAACATCCCCATCATGGTGGCGCCATTGATCAGGCGCAGCAGAAACCATAACCAGGGATTGATGGTCAGCCCGTGAACCATGATGGCGGCACAACTAAGGGCGGCAAAGGCGGCAAAGGACCGGATGTGACCCACCTGGCGAATGATGCGGTAGGAGATCACCCCGCCCAGCATCATGCCCGCGTAGAAGCCCCCCATGATGATCCCAATAACGGGGTCGGGAAGCCCCTCCAGGCCCATTTTCAGACTGAGCAGCGTACCCAGCAGGCCACTGCCCAGAAGCAGGAGGAAGGTAGAGAACAGGAGGGCGGCCAATGACAACAGGGTGTGGCGCACAGCGAACTAGACTCCCTTGCCAGCGGATGGACGGGCAATGACTCGAGACTGACGGAAAAGCAGGTGTTGCTGCAAAGGCCATGCGCCCACAGGGGGTATCCCCCCCTGTGGGCGCCTAGTGGATACCCGTGTGGATCGGATCCCAGCCGTCCGGCCCGCCGACTTGCGGTCGGTGCAAGGGCTGGACTTCCCGGGCCAGACGGCCGGCCTCGGCGTCGCACTGGCCGGTCTCCAGGAAGTGCAGGGCTTCAGCCAGGCTGGACTCCTCTTCATCGCCCAACGGCAGCGCCAGATCATCCGCAGCCTCGCAGGTGGCCGGGAGGCCATCAAAGTAATCGCCTTCGTCGAGGGCATTCAGGGTGGCAAAGGCCGTCGGGAACATGATGAGGTCACAAATCTCGAAGCCATAAGAGCCAACCGGCTTGCCAAAGGTCCGTGACCCGATAATCTCAACGTCGATAAAGGGCCTCAGACCGTTGACCACCAGTTCACTGGCCGAGGCAGTCCGTTCGGTGGCAATGACCAGCAGGCGGTCCAGCCCCAACGCACCAATCTCTTCACCAAAACGTCGAATCCTGTTCTGGTCGGTTCGGGCTTCATTGTGGACCAACTGTACGAAGATCTCGTCCTGAACCGCGTCGCCGGCAATCTGAGACGCCAACTGCTCCGCCACCGCAATCCGCCCGCCGCCGTTGTAGCGCATATCGATGATCAGTTCATCGACAGCCTCTTCGGAGAGCTCGGCAAAGACATCGTCAAAGCGATCGGCTGCGGGCACGATGAAGTTGCGGAAATGAAAGTAGGCCACACGCCGGTCATCAGACAAATCGAAGAAATTCAGCCTTACCACCGGGTCGACGACGAACTCCACCTTCTCAAGGCTGACGCTGTATTGCTCTTCGCCATCAGCCCGTTCCATGTCCAGCTCGACAAGCACGCCTTCCTCTTCCGGCCCCATAGCGCTGCCCAACTGTCCGGTATTGAACAGCTCTTGCACACTGCGGCCATTTATCTGCAACACTCGATCCCCGCGGCGCACATCCGCCTGATCGGCGGGCGCATCGGCAAATACATCCACCACCCGATAGTCGTCGGGGGCATTCATCAGGGCCAACTGCACACCAATACCAATCCGTCGGCCCTCTTCGGTGAAATTGAGCGTGGTTTCCCGTTCACTGATAAAGGAAAAACGGTCCGGCGGATCGACCTGCAAGGCCGCCAGCATTTCCCGAGGGGAGGAAAAATCATTGGGGTCGCGATCGGGCATCTGGTCCACGTAGAGGTACCAGAATTCCATGATGCTCTTTACGGAGCGGTTCTGACCCTGAACCGAACAGGCCAACTGGGACTGGGCCTTGCTGAAGGCCTGGGACTGCTGCTCATTGATGTCATCCAGACAGGCGCTAATGAACAACCCGGACAGCAGAATCAGGCCAATAACGGCGCCTCGCTTCAGCCTGTGAATTGATTCGCTCATTACATTTCTACTCCGCAATTTGGACGCCTTCTGGCCATCTCAGATCAACCCGTCGCAGATCGCCCCCGTCAATCTCGGGCTGGCGCTGCCGCCAGATAGTCGCCATTGGCCTGCCTTCCACAGGATGGACCAGATCAGGGGCCAATTCTGCCAAGGGCCTCAATACAAAAGCGTAGCGCAGGATCTCGCCACGCGGCAGCTCCGGTCGCTCACCGCTGGCCGAGACGTGATTTCCCACCAGCAGTAAATCCAGATCGATCCGCCGCGGTGCAAAACGCTCACCACCACGCTCACGCCCACAGTCCCGCTCGATCTCGTCGATTATCCGGGCGAGATCCCCCGGCGAGGCCTCACTATCAAATGTCACCACCAGATTGAGGAAATCCTCACCATCAAAACCCACGGCCCGGGAGCGATAGACCGGCGAGGCGGTAACCCCCTCAAAACGGTCAGCCAGCGCCGCCACGGCAATGGGCACCTGCTGCTCGGGCGCGATATTGCTGCCCACACCCACGTAAACCGACCTCATTCCGCCACCTCCGTGGCTGCCGCATAATCCTCGGCCCGGCGGCGGATACACACGCCAACGTCAGCGGCATCGCTCAGCGCCCCCTTCTTGTTCAATACCAGACTGACTTCACTGACACCGAAATCGACTGTGATCAGGCGGCAAATCGAGTCCGCCAGGGCCTCCACCAACTGGAAACGGCTTGATTCCACATGCTCAACCACGGCCTTGGCAACGGTCTTGTAATCAAGGGCATCCTCGATGGCATCACTGCTGGCCGCGGGACGTATATCGGTGGCCATTTCAATATCCAGGACCACATCCTGCGGCAGGCGCCGTTCCCATTCGAAAATGCCCACCACCGTGCGGGCCTTGAGACCACGAATATAAACAGTATCCATTACATTCCTCTGTCAGCCGGCGGCACTGCAGCCGAGCGCATCGCCCGGCGGTTTGAGTTCATCCAGGCGCCAACGGGCCCGCACCGAAATCTCAGGCCCGACCGATTCACCGGCGGCCAACCTGCAGTAACCGGCATAGGCAATCATGGCACCATTATCCGTGCAGAAGGCCGGCCGGGGAAAGTGCAGGGAAACACCCTCCCCCTCCGCCAGCTCGGCCAGGGCGGCGCGCAAGCGGCGATTGGCGCCAACCCCACCCGCCACCACGAGACGCTTGAGACCGGTCTGACGCAGGGCCCGCCGGCATTTGAGGGCCAGCGTATCGACCATGGCCTGCTCAAAATCCCGGGCAATATCCGCCGCCAGCCCCGGCTCATCGGGCGCATCGCGCAAGGCATAGGCCACCGCCGTCTTCAGGCCGCTGAAGCTGAAATCCAGCCCCGGCTTGCGGGTCAGGGGCCGGGGGAAATCGAAGCGACCCGGGCGGCCGCCGGCGGCCAGCTCCGCCAGGGCCGGCCCGCCCGGATAAGGGAGACCGAGTAGCTTGGCCGTTTTGTCAAAGGCCTCGCCGGCGGCATCGTCGATGGACTGACCCAGGGTCCGGTAACGACCCAGCCCCTCCACCGCCACCAGCATGCTGTGACCGCCGGAGACCAACAGGGCGAGAAAAGGGAAATCCGGTGGGTCGGGCTCCAGGCGGGGGGCGAGGAGATGACCCTCCATGTGGTGCACGCCCAGGGCAGGCACACCCCATGCCCAGGCCAGGGAACGTCCCAGACTGGCGCCCACCAGCAAGGCCCCCACCAGGCCCGGACCGGCGGTGTAGGCGACGCCGTCGATGGCGCTGCCATCACAATCCGCCTCGGCCAGGGCCGCCTCCACCAGGGGAGCCAGCTTGCGGATATGGTCTCGGGAGGCAATCTCGGGCACCACGCCGCCATAAATGGCGTGGGAATCCACCTGGCTGTGAAGCTGATGCGCCAGCAAGCCGTCGGCACCGTCATAGACGGCCACCCCGGTTTCGTCGCAGGAAGTTTCGATCCCCAGCACCCGCATTGCAATGCCTCGCCAATGGTTATAGAATTGCGCGCCTTTCCCCGGCGCCGCCCTGTGGCCGCCTGGAGAACGATTCATCAGAGGTGAGAGTTTACATGCCCAGCGTACGCGTGAAAGAAAATGAACCCTTTGAGGTGGCCCTGCGCCGCTTCAAGCGCTCCTGCGAGAAGGCCGGCGTGCTGACCGAAGTCCGTCGCCGCGAACACTACGAAAAGCCCACCCAGGAGCGCAAGCGCAAGCGGGCCGCGGCCGTGAAGCGCCACATGAAGAAGCTGTCCCGCGAAAAGGCTCGCCGTCAGCGCCCCTACTGATCGACTGCATCGGGGCCGAGCACTGCCATGAGCCTTCGCGACCGCATCCTTGCCGATACCAAGACCGCCATGCGCGAGAAAGCGCGTGAGCGCCTGTCCGTGCTGCGCATGCTCTCCGCCGCCATCAAGCAGCGGGAAGTGGATGAGCGCGTCGAGCTGGACGAGGCGGCGATGACCGCGGTGGTGGAAAAAATGGTCAAGCAGCGGCGCGACTCCGAAAAGCAGTATCGGGAAGGCGGCCGGGACGACCTGGCCGACAAGGAAGCGGCCGAAATCGTCATCCTGGAAGAATACCTGCCCGAACAGCTGGATGATGCCGAGCTGGAATCCCTGATCGAGGGCGCCATCAGCGATGCCGGGGCCGGGTCCATGAAGGACATGGGCAAGGTCATGGGCCTGCTCAAGCCCAAGATTCAGGGCCGCGCCGACATGGGCGCGGTCAGTCAGAAGGTCAAGGCCCGCCTGGGCTGATCACTCCCGGGCATACTCCGCCCGCCACAATCGACTATGCTTTGCTATCGGGGCCAGTGCTCAGCCGCCGTCGGCGGCCCCGTGGTGGATCCCCAGACACACCAGCCCAGTGGCAAAGGTAGATGGCACGCATACCCCAGCATTTCATTGATGAGCTGCTTGAACGGGTGGACATTGTCGACCTGATCGACAGCCGTGTGCCGCTGAAGAAAAAGGGCAGCGAATATGCCGCCTGCTGCCCCTTCCATACCGAGAAAACCCCTTCCTTTTACGTGGTGCCGGACAAGCAGTTCTATCACTGCTTCGGCTGCGGCGCCCACGGCACCGCGCTGAGCTTCCTGATGGAGTTCGACCATCTGGATTTCCGCGATGCAGTACAGGATCTGGCCGACCGGGTCGGCCTGGAGATCCCCACCGAGGCCAGCGCCCCCAGCCCCGACCCGGACGGCCATCTGCGGGCCGCCCTGGCCCACGCCGATGACTATTTCCGCCGCCAGCTTCGCCAATCGGAGGCCGCCAAGGCCTATCTTCAGGGCCGCAGGGTCTCGGGCAAAACCGCGGCCCGGTTCGGACTGGGCTACGCCCCCGATCAATGGAGCGGCCTGCTGGACAGCGTCGACAGCGACGCCCGCCGTGAGGCCCTGCTGAGCACGGGCATGCTGGTCCGCAAGGATTCCGGGCGCTTCTATGACCGCTTTCGGGGCAGAGTCATGTTCCCCATCCGCGATAGTCGCGGCCGGACCATCGCCTTCGGCGGCCGGGTGATCGGGGAAGCCCAGGGGCCCAAGTATTACAACAGCCCCGAGCACCCCCTGTTTCACAAGGGCCGCGAGCTCTATGGCCTTTATGAGGCCCGTCAGGCCCTGCGCAGTATTCCGCGCTTGCTGGTGGTGGAAGGCTATATGGATGTCATCGCCCTGGCCGAGGCCGGCATCCACTGGGCGGTGGCCACCTTGGGTACCGCCACCACACCGGATCATCTGGACAAGGCCTTCCGGATCACCCGCGAGGTGGTCTGCTGCTTCGACGGTGACCGGGCTGGCCGACAGGCGGCCTGGCGGGCGCTGGAAAACGCCCTGCCGGCCCTCCGAGCCGGGCGGGAGGTCCGCTTTCTCTTCCTGCCGGAGGGCGAGGACCCGGACTCCATGGTTCGCCGCGAAGGGGCCGATGCCTTCCAGCAACGGGTTGCTGGCGCGGAATCCCTGTCTCGCTGGATGCGGCGCCATTTGAGTGAAGACCTGGACCTGGGCACGGCCGAAGGTCGGGCGGCGCTGGTGGAAAAGGCCCGACCGTTGCTGGCGCGAGTTCGCGACCGGGTCTATCGTGAGCTGCTCTCCGACGAACTGGCCGATGCCGCCGGCCTCGATCCGGCGCGCTGGGCCGCCATGCTGGCCGATGCCACCGAGACCGCCCCCAGCAGCAAGCCAGCCCCAGACACGGCCGCCCCCACCCGGCCCCGAATCCAGCGGCCGGCACCTCTGCAGATTCGGCTGACCCCGGTGCGGGAAGCCCTGGCAATCCTGCTGCAGTCGCCGCGGATCGCCACGCGGGTAGCGGAACAGCCCAAACTGGCAACGCTGGATCTGCCAGGCGCGGACACCCTGGCGAAGATGCTTGAAATCTGTCGGGCAGAGCCCGAGATCAGAACGGCGACCCTGTTGGAACGGTGGCGGGGTGAGCAGGCCCATCCCCACCTGGAAAAGCTTGCCACCACCCGCGTGCCAGGCGAGGACGAGGACCTGGCCCGGCACCTGGACGCCATACTGGCGCGATTGACCGGGCCGCGGGCGATTGCGGCGAGAATGACCGAACTTCTGGACAAGGCGGCCAGCGATGGCCTGGACCAGACGGAAAAAGAGGAATTACGGGCCCTGCAGCAGGCGCGGGCGGCCCAGGAAAAGGCCGGCTGAGCGGGAACTTGCGCGGGCCGGCGTTGCCAGAAAAAACGGCGCGACAGGAACCAGTGTGCCCTTAAAAACTGGAAAGTTTGGGCACTGGCAGATATACTGGCCTGTTTCACTGTCCGCGAAAATCGGACGCGCTTCCTTCAGCCCTCAAGAGTGAACAGTACCGGACTATGGCACAGGATCGCAAGAAGCAGCTGAAACGACTGATCGCGGTCGGCAAGGAGAAGGGTTTCCTCACCTACGCCGAGGTCAATGATGCCCTGCCGGACGACATCGTCGATCCGGAACAGGTCGAAGACATCATCAACATGATCAATGACATGGGTATCGCCGTCCATGAGGTGGCCCCGGACTCGGATCAGCTGCTGATGTCAGACGCGGCAGTCAGTCCCGATGAGGACGCAGCCGAGGAAGCCGCAGCGGCCCTGGCAGCGGTGGACAACGAATTTGGGCGCACGACCGACCCGGTCCGGATGTACATGCGGGAAATGGGCTCGGTGGAGCTGCTGACCCGTGAGGGCGAGATCAAGATCGCCAAGCGGATCGAAGAAGGTCTCAACCAGGCCCTGGAATCCCTGGCTCGCTTCCCTCGTGCCGGCGGTCTGCTACTGGCCGAATATGAAACCGTGCAGGCCGGTGAAACCCGCCTGCCCGACCTGCTCACCGGCTTCCGCGACCCGGAAACCCTGGAAGAAGAGGTCCAGGCCCAGGAAGACGAGGACAGCGACGAAGAACCCCAGGATAACGGCCCCGATCCGGAGGAAGTGGAGAAGCGCATGGCCGCCCTGCGGCGCGCCCACGACAAGATGATTCGGGCGCTGAAAAAGCACGGCTGGGAAGACAAGAAGTCCCAGGAGCTGGTGGCAAAGAATGCGGAACGCTTCCTGGCCTTCAAGCTCAATGTGCGCTTCGTCAATCGTGCCTCCGCGGAGCTGCGGGAAGTCATGACCGCCATCCGCAAGCTTGAACGGGAAATCATGCGGATTGCCGTCAAGGGCGCCGGCATGCCCCGCAAGGAGTTCATCAAGTGCTTCCCGGACAATGAGACCTCCGCCGAGTGGCTGGACCGTCAGATCCGCGCCAAGCGCAAGTGGTCTTCCGGCCTCAACCGTCACCGGGACGAGATCGTTCGGCTCAAGGAAATGCTGGTGGAGCTGGAGCAGGAGAACCACCTGCCCATCGCCCAGATCAAGGAAATCAATCGCCGCATGTCCATTGGCGAAGCCAAGGCGCGGCGGGCGAAGAAGGAAATGGTGGAAGCCAACCTGCGGCTGGTCATTTCCATTGCCAAGAAATACACCAACCGGGGCCTGCAGTTCCTGGATCTGATCCAGGAAGGCAATATCGGCCTGATGAAGGCGGTGGATAAATTCGAATACCGCCGCGGCTACAAATTCTCCACCTACGCCACCTGGTGGATTCGTCAGGCCATCACCCGCTCCATTGCGGACCAGGCCCGCACCATCCGTATTCCGGTGCACATGATTGAGACCATCAACAAGCTCAATCGCGTCTCCCGCCAGATGCTGCAGGAAATGGGCCGGGAGCCTCAGCCGGATGAGTTGGCCGAGCGCATGGAAATGCCGGAGGAGAAAGTCCGCAAGGTGATGAAGATCGCCAAGGAACCCATCTCCATGGAGACACCCATCGGCGATGACGAAGACTCTCACCTGGGTGACTTCATCGAGGACATCACCGTGATCAGCCCGGTTGACTCGGCCACGGCTTCCGGTCTGCGCTCAGCCACCGGCAATGTACTGGCGGGTCTGACCCCTCGCGAAGCGAAGGTGCTGCGGATGCGTTTCGGTATCGACATGAATACCGACCACACCCTGGAAGAAGTGGGCAAGCAATTCGACGTCACCCGGGAGCGGATCCGCCAGATCGAAGCCAAGGCTCTGCGCAAGCTGCGTCATCCCACGCGGTCCGAGCAGCTTCGCTCCTTTCTGGAAGACTGAGAAGTACCAGCGGCCTGAACGCCAAAAGCCCCACCTCGGATCGAGGTGGGGCTTTTTCATGGTTAAGGAACCTCTGATTAATTCAGCGAAAGCTATCCGGGCGTGCCCTTTCCCAGGGCTCGGCATACCAGGCCGGCAGGGTCGCCCCCGAATCCTTCAGATCCCCCGGGTTCAGCCAATGGTAAAACTCATGATAGCTGATCACTTTCCGTTCATTGAGACGATGGTGAAACAGCTCCGGCGAGAATTTCCCGGGATGATCAAGGCCGGTCACCGCGACCAATTCCAGCAAATGCCTGATGGTATTGCGATGGTAGCGATAGACACGCTCTGCCTTGTCCGCCACATCCAGACCGTTCACCCGCAATGGGTCCTGGGTTGCCACCCCGGTGGGACAGCGATTGGTCTCACATTTCCGGGCCTGGATGCAGCCCAGGGCAAACATCATTCCCCGTGCGGAATTACACAGATCAGCCCCGAGGGCGATGTTGCGGGCAATATCGAAGGCGGAAATGACCTTTCCGCTGGCTATCACCCGAATCTGGTCCCTTAAGCCCGCGCCCACCAGGGTATTGTGGGCAAACACTAGGGCATCCCTCAGGGCCATGCCAACATGATTGGATAGCTCCAGTGAGGCGGCCCCGGTACCGCCTTCGCTGCCGTCGATGGTAATGAAGTCCGGCTTGATCCCGGTCTCATGCATGGCCTTGACCACCGCCATGAACTCCACACGACGACCGAGGCACAGCTTCATACCCACCGGCAACCCACCCGACAACTCCCGCAGGCGCGCGATGAATTCCAGCAAGCCGGTGGGAGTGGAGAACTCGCTATGGCAGGAGGGAGAAATCACATCCTGCCCCATGGGCACGCCACGCGCGGCTGCCAATTCCGGGGTCAGCTTTGAGGCCGGCAACATACCACCACCACCAGGCTTTGCCCCCTGGGAGAGCTTCAACTCAATGGCACGAACCTGGGGATAACCCGCCTTGTCCGCGAACTGCGCCGGATCGAAGCCACCCTTGTCATCACGACAGCCGAAATAGCCGCTGGCAATCTCCCAGACCAGGTCGCCACCGTGTCGATGGTGTTCGCTGATTCCCCCTTCACCGGTGTTGTGAAAAAAACCGCCTTTGCGTGCCCCCTGATTCAGGGCGGCGATGGCCCGCCCCGAGAGAGAACCAAAACTCATCGCCGAGATATTGAAATGGGAGGCATCAAACGACTTGCTGCAGTCCTCACCGCCGATTCGAACGCGAGGCTCTTCCTCCAGCTTTCTGCTCGGCGACATGGAATGGTTGAGCCAATCGTAGTCGGAGCCATAAACATTCTGAATGGTGCCGAATGGCACCACATCGTTGACCCCCTTGGCACGGCGATAGACCAGTGCCCGCTGCTCATGGCTAAAGGGATTGCCATCCCGGTCTGACTCAATCAGATACTGACGAAAGTGGTGGCGAAAATCCTCGATGATGTAACGGCCATGACCAATCAGCGGAAAATTGCGTAACAGGGTACGGCGGCTCTGAATCAGATCCCGGATGGCAACAGCAGTCAATAACAGCACAAGGCCGAGTGCCACCCACCAGCCTCCGCCGACCAATGCGACCATGGCGACGGATAATGCGATCAACAGAGCAAGGGTGATCAGAACCAGCATTTTGGCGGACATGGATTCAACTCCGAGCCTGAATCAATTGCAAGCGAAGGCCCTACAACAATAGGCCTCCGTTCCGGCAAGGGCAAATCGCCACATTTCACTCGAGAACTGCAAAGGCAAGCAGCCAGGGCCGTGACAAAAAAAACGGCCCCCAATCGGGGGCCGTCATCAAACCGGATTTTTGTCCCGGGATCAGTCGATGGTGAAATCAATGGTCTGTTGAATTTCGGTGCCCACCGGGCGGCCATCCACCACCCTGGGCTCAAAACGCCAGCGTTCCACGGCGCGTCGAGCGGCCCGATCGAAAACCTCGCCGGGGCTGGATTCCATCACCCGGACATTTTCGGTCTCGCCGTTCTCATTCACCACAAAGCGAACAATCACAAAACCCTCAATACCATTACGGTGAGCATTGGAGGGGTAACGAGGCGCCTCCACACGCAGTGGACGCAACTCGCGATCATCCAGGTCACCCGATTCAAGCTCGTCTTCGCTGACCTGGCGATCCTGCTCCAGTACCTGACGATCCCCGCGTTCATCGCGGCTGGGCCGAATATCCACGCCCAGTTCAACGCCACCGCTGCCGAACTCCGGCTCGAGGGCAAAGTCGCTGCGATCCATGCGCATACTCTCCCTGTCAAAACCCGGCCTTTCGATCTCCATGTCGCGACTGTCCGAAGAACCCAGCCTGGAAGACCCGGGACGACCGACCCGATAACTGCCCAAATCCGTGGAACTTCCACTGCGGGATTCACTGCGCTGGGAAGACTCCTCTTCCTCGTCCGGCTCTTCAGCCAGCAGAGGCATGGATAGACTGACGCAAGCCGCGGCTGCAATCAGAAGAGTGAGCGGACTCAGGGAAACTGTCTTATAGCTCATGGCGACCCCCTATGGAGCTTTCGAGCCAGAAGGGACTGGCCCACCCTCACTATGTGGGATGGAAGCCCGCGGGTCAAACCGTCAGCGCCCTTCTTCCCGACCAACGGCCTCAGTCTTGGGAGAGGCGGCATGGCTGCGTTCGTCTCGGCGCCGGGTTAAACTGCAGATCGCCGTTTTCCTCTTGTGTTCTAGGGAGCTTTTTCTCATGCGCACGCACCAGCTGCCATTCGTCCTGACCGGGCTGACCCTGGTCCTGACCACACTGACTGCCTGTGACGCCAGGGAGGGGGATCAGGCCGCCGCCGATTGGATCGAGAAGGAACGGATTCGGGAACACATCCGCATCCTGGCCTCGGATGAATTTCAGGGCCGGGCACCCGCCACTGCCGGTGGGGAACGAACCGTGGAGTATCTCAGCCGCGAGTTCCAGGGAATGGAGCTGGCACCGGGCAACGAGGGCACATACACCCAGACGGTGCCGCTGCTGGAAACCACCCTGGACCCGACCACTGATCTGATTCTCCACCATGGCGGAGAACGGTGGGAATTGAGCTACGGCGAGGAGGTAATGCTCTGGAGCGGCCGACAGGAAGAAACCGTCCGCCTGGAGGGCAGCGAGCTGGTCTTCGTGGGCTTTGGCACGGTCGCACCGGAGTACGACTGGGACGACTACGCCGATGTGGACGTGCGCGGCAAGACGGTAGTGATGCTGGTCAATGATCCCGGCGTCTTCACGGAAGATCCGGATCTGTTCAACGGGCGGGCCATGACCTACTACGGCCGCTGGACCTACAAGTTTGAAGAGGCCGCCCGCCAGGGGGCCGCCGGCGCCATCCTCATTCATGAAGACGACGCGGCCGGCTACGGCTGGGATGTGGTGGCCGGTAGCTGGTCCGGGCCGCAAATGAGCCTGGCCGGGGAAGACGGGGATCAGGCGCTGGACATGGAAGCCTGGATCAGTCGGGATGTCGCCGACCGCCTGCTGGAAACGGTGGACAGCTCCCTGGAAGACATGACGGAGCAGGCGCTGGCCGCGGACTTCCGCCCCCAGACCCTGCCATTGTCGGCAGAAGCGACCATGGAAAACCGTTTCCGGGAGTCGGAATCCGATAACGTCATCGCCTACCTGCCCGGCCGCGAACGGCCGGATGAGACCATCCTGTTCATGGCCCATTGGGATCACCTGGGGACGGACCCGGACGATGACAGCATTATCTTCAACGGGGCGGTGGACAATGCCAGTGGCACGGCGGCGGTGCTTGAGATCGCCCGCGCCTTTTCCAAACTGGAGCAGGCTCCACGCCGCAGTGTGGCTTTCCTGCTGGTAACCGCGGAAGAGCAGGGCCTGCTGGGCTCTGCCCATTACGCGCGTGAGCCGATATTTGAACCCCATCTGACCGTAGCGGGGATCAACCTGGACAGCATGAACGACTTTGGCCCCACGCGGGATATCACCATCGTCGGTTACGGCAGTTCGGAACTGGAAGAGTGGCTGGCAGAACTGGCGGAACAAGAGAATCGTGAATTGCGCCCTGAACCTCATCCGGAGCGGGGCTATTTCTTCCGCTCCGACCATTTCAGCCTCGCCAAGGTGGGCGTCCCCGTGCTCTACCCCAACCCGGGAATTGACCATGTTGAGCATGGCGAGTCATATGGACAGGCTCAGCTGGATGACTACCAGCAGAATCGCTACCACCGACCGGCCGATGAATTTGACCCGGAGGCAGACTACCGCGGCCTGCTTGCCGATGCCCGCCTCATGTTTCAGCTCGCCCTGGCACTGGCCGAGAGCGATACCTTTCCCAACTGGTACGAAGACAGTGAATTTCGACAGATTCGGGACGAAGACCGACAAGCGGGCCACTGACGCGGACAGACGGCATGGCCCCATTGCAATGCGGGCCAGTTATGGCGTTATATGTCATTAAAGGGGAAACTTCGGGAGCGTGAGCCTGGGACAGAGCAATTTTGTCCCTACTCACTCCGGGGATGGAATTGACGCCTATTCTGATCAACCGGACCGACGGCCTGGGGACGGGCCTGAACTTTGGGGAGTGTAGATGAATATTCTGGTGGTGGACCATTCCAAGGTCTTCCGGGCGATGTGGCACCAACTGGTCCTCAAGGCCGGCCACGAGCCCATCATGGTCGCCTCGGGCCAGGAAGGCCTGGAAATGCTCGGCAAACGCCGGGTGGATCTGGTTTGCGTATCGCTCACTCTGCCGGACACCGATGGCATCGAGTTTTGCCGCCGAGCCCGCAAGACGCGCCGGGGTCGCCACGTGCCGCTCATTCTTCTAACCTCCACCGAAGACAAGAAGGCCCGCCTCAAGGCCTTCGAGGCGGGCGCCACCGACATCCATCCCAAGACTGACATCGAAGAACTGTTCAATCAGGCCGCCCGCTTTGTCGAGGAGGATGATCAACGCATCTCCGGGCGCGTCCTTTATGTCGAGGACTCTACCGTCGTGGCCCATGTCATGCTAAGGATCCTCGAGCGACTGGGCCTGGAAGTCGACCACTACACATCAGCGTCAGACGCCTTTGAGGCTTTCGACAAACACGCCTATGACCTGGTGGTCAGTGACATCCTGGTGGAAGGTGAAATGAGCGGCATGGGCCTGGTCAGCCGTATCCGCGAGAAGTTCCCCGACAAGGCCCGGGTTCCCATCCTTGCCGTATCGGGCATGGATGACATCAATCGACGGATGGAATTATTCCGCCTCGGAGTCAATGATTTCATTTCCAAACCGGTGGTGGAAGAGGAAGTCGTGGCCCGCGTCAGCAACCTGATCTCCAA
Organism: Natronospira elongata; assembly: GCF_034931365.1. NCBI lineage: Bacteria > Pseudomonadati > Pseudomonadota > Gammaproteobacteria > Natronospirales > Natronospiraceae > Natronospira > Natronospira elongata. The sequence goes on along the minus strand of NZ_JAYGII010000016.1, from coordinate 21,335 downwards.
CAAGCAGCTGTTCGACCAGGTCCGCGCCCAGCGCCGGCATCTCTACGAACTGGCCATGATTGATCAGCTCACCGGCCTCTACAATCGCAACTCCCTGTCCGAGTTTGCCAACAAGTCATTCAGTGAAGCCAATCGTCATGATTTCCCCTTGAGTCTGATACTGATCGACATTGACCATTTCAAGCAGATCAACGACACCCATGGGCATCTGACCGGCGACGAGGTGCTTGCCGCCATTGGCGAGATGCTGAAGGAGAAATGCCGGAACGAGGACTTCGCAGTGCGCTTCGGCGGCGAGGAACTGATGCTCATCCTGCCCCATTGCGACAGTGAAGGGGCCGTGCAGCGGGGCGAGGAACTGCGCGAGGCAGTCGAATCCCTGGAGCCCGCAGGCATCCACGTCACGGCCAGTCTCGGGGTCACCTCCCGGCCCCTGGGCCGGGAAGTGTCCATGGAAGATCTGTTCCGAGTGGCTGACGCGGCGGTCTACAAGGCCAAGGAAGGGGGGCGCAATCAGGTGATTACCCTGAGCGCGGAGGAATTCGAATCCCAGGCCGCCAACGGCTGAAGCGACTGTGTTCTGACCTTCCCGGCTTAGCTGGACGGGCGCGCTTCGTGGTAAGTTCTCTCGTTGGAATGGCGCCAGCGAGAGACTGTCATGCCCCCGAAATCCCTGCATCCCGACACCCTGGCCATTCACCGGGGCCGTGCCGTGGACAAAAGCACCGGGGCCGTTACCGCCCCAATCCACATGAGCAGTACCTTCGAAAGGGACGCGGATGGGGATTACCCCCGCGGCTTCAGCTACAGCCGCCAGGCCAACCCCACCCGACACAGCCTGGAACAGTGCCTCGCCGCCCTGGAGAAGGGCAGCGAGGCGGTCTGCTTCGCCTCGGGTAGCGCCGCCACCATGGCCGTCCTGCAGTTGCTGCAACCGGGCCAGCATGTGCTGATCACCCGGGATGCCTATCACGGCACCCGTCACCAGCTGAAAACCCTGTTCGCCCACTGGGGCATCAGTCACGACCTCGTGGATACCACCCAAGTGGCGGCGGTGGAAAAGGCGATCCGCCCAGAGACCCGCCTGCTATGGATCGAGACCCCTTCCAATCCCCTCTTGGGCATCAGCGATCTGGCCGCACTGGCCCGCCTGGGTCAGCGGCACGGGCTGATCACGGTCTGCGACAACACCCTGGCCACGCCGGTCTTTCAGAATCCACTGGATGCCGGCATTGATCTGGTGGTCCACAGCACCACCAAGTATCTGGGTGGCCACAGCGACCTGCTGGGTGGTGTGGTCATCCATGGCCCCGACTTTTCCCAAGCCGAGCAACTGCGGGAGATTCAGGCCAGCGGCGGCGCCGTCCCCGCCCCATTTGATTGCTGGCTGCTTTTGCGCAGTCTGTCCAGCCTGGGGGTTCGGGTTCGGGCCCAGGCGGCCAGCGCCGCCGATCTGGCCCGTCGCCTTGCCGCACACCCGGCCGTGTCGGCGGTATTTCACCCGGCCCTGCCGGAACATCCCGGTCATGAACTGGCCAAACAGCAGTCGGTCCCTGATTGCGGGCTGCTTTCCTTTACCGTCCATGGCGACCGACAGGCCGCATTGGATGTGGTGGCCGGCACAAGATTGTTTACACGAGCCACCAGCCTCGGCGGCGTGGAGAGTCTGATCGAACACCGCGCCTCCATTGAAGGCAAGGATAGCCCGACACCGGGCAATCTGATTCGGCTGTCCATTGGCCTGGAACATATCGACGACCTCTGGCAGGACCTGACAGAGGCGCTTGAAGTGATCAGCCAACCCTAATTTTCAATCACCAAGACAGAGGTAAGCGCATGTTGAAACGGCGACACACACCACCCGGCCCGAGCCTGCTGACCGCGGGACTGCTACTGGCCCTGTTTTGCAGCAATAGCCTTGCCGAAAGCGGCGAGGGCATTACCCTGGAACGCATCATGGACCACCCGGACTGGTTGGGTCAGGCGCCGGAATCCCCCTACTGGCGGGAAGATGGCCGCCATGTGGTGTTTCAGCAAAAGCAGGAAGGCGAGGAAATTCGCGACTATTTTCAACTCGACATGGAGAGTGGCGAGATTGAAAAGCTTGCCGCTGATCAGCTCAGTCGAATCGGTACCGCCAACGGCTCCCTCGACCGTACCCAGCGGCGCCTGGCCTATGCCCATGACGGCAATGTCTTCGTCAAACATCTGGACGATGGCCGAATCCGCCAACTAACCCGCAGCGCCCGGCCGGCCACCGAGGTCCGCTTCCTCGCCGATGATTTTCGGGTGGCCTGGCGCAGCGGTCAGAGCTGGCATGCCTATGACCTGGAAACCGGTCTGGTGGAAGAACTGGCGGACTTGCGGCTGGAGAAAGACCCACTCGAGGACGAGGCCTCTTTCGATTTCCTGCGCATGCAGCAGGAGCGACTGTTCAAGACCCTGAACCGCGAGCGCGACACCGAACAGGCCCTGACCCGGCATGAACGGGAAATCGCCCGGGCTGACGAAAAGCGCCATCATCGCATTCACTTCCTTGGCGATGATATCCGCACACCGGTGCAAAGCCTGGCTCCCAGTGGCGACCAGATGCTGCTGGTGGTGGAGCCTGCCCAGGTGGATGGGGGCCGCACTGGCACCATGCCGGCCTATGTCACCGAGAGCGGTTATGTGGAAACCCAGGATGTGCGCACCCGCGTCGGTCAGAACCCGCCCGTTGGCCAGCAGTTGTGGCTGCTGGAACTGGACGGTGGCGAGCCGGTGGCTCTGGACCTGGGCGAATTGCCGGGTATCAATGACGATCCCCTGGCCGATCTGCGGCCCGAGGCCATCGAATGGCATGTGGAGCACGGCGCCCCCCGGGAAGAAGTGGAGCAGGCCCTGGAAGCCCCCGAACAGCGGGATGTGCGCTTCATGGGTGTGGAATGGGACCGGGAAAACAACCGGGCCGCCGTCATGCTGCGGGCAGTGGACAACAAGGATCGCTGGATCGTGGTGGTGGATGCGGACAGCGGCGAAATGGAAAGCTGGCACCGGCTCACCGACCCGGCCTGGATCAACTGGAACTTCAATGAGTTCGGCTGGCTGCGGGACGGCTCCGGCCTTTGGTACCTGTCCGAGGAAAGTGGCTACGGCCACCTCTATCTGGCCACCGGCCCCAACCGCCACCGGGCACTGACCGAGGGGCGCTACAAGGTCAACAACATCACCCTCGACCGGGATCAGGAATACTTCTACTACCGGGCCAACCAGCCCCATCCGGGGGTCTACGAGATCTTCAGGGTCCCGGTGGCGGGTGGAGAGGCAGAGCAACTCACCGAACTGGGCGGGCAAAACGACTTTGCCCTCTCACCCAAGGCAGATCGCCTGGTGGTGCGCCATGACAATGCCATGACGCCACCGGAGCTCTACTCGGTCAAGATCGGTGAGCCGGGCTCCGCCGAGCGCCTGACCCACACCGTGTCCGAAGAATTCAAGGCCCTGGACTGGATTGCCCCCGAGTTTGTGGAAGTACCGTCCTCACATGTGGACGATCCCATTCATACCCGCCTTTACCTTCCGCCGGACTTCGATCCGGAGAAGGAATATCCGGCGGTGTTCTTCGTCCATGGCGCCGGCTACCTCCAGAACGCTCACCAGGGCTGGTCCCAATATTTCCGCGAGTTCATGTTCCACAGCAAGCTGGCCCATGAAGGCTATGTGGTCATGGACATGGACTACCGGGCCTCGGCCGGTTACGGCCGCGACTGGCGAACCGCCATCTATCGGCAGATGGGGCATCCGGAACTGGAAGACCATGTGGACGGGGTCAACTGGGTCGTGGAGAACTACAGCGTGGACCCGGACCGTATTGGCATCTACGGCGGTTCCTACGGCGGCTTCATGACCTTCATGGCCCTGTTCCGGGAACCCGAAATGTTCGCCGCCGGCGCCGCCCTGCGGCCCGTCAGTGACTGGGCCGCCTATAACCATCCCTACACTTCCAACATCCTCAACACCCCGGAAGTGGACCCCATGGCCTTCGAGCGCAGCTCGCCCATCGAGTACGCCGAAGGCCTGGAGCGGCCACTGCTGATCACCAGTGGCATGCTGGACGACAATGTCTTCTACCAGGACGTGGTGCGCCTGACCCAGCGCCTGCTGGAGCTGGGCAAGGAAGATTTTGAAAACGCCATGTATCCCCTGGAACCCCACGGCTTCGAACATCCCGAAGCCTGGCTGGACCAGTACCGCCGCATCTACAAGCTGTTTGATCGCTATGTGAAGTAGTTGGCCTTGGCCGCTTTTGCGGTAAGGGAACGGGGCGGCAGTGTTTGCCGCCCCGTTTTTTTTGGGGCGGCGAGCTTCGAGCGGCGAGCCCGTAGCCGCCGGCTTGGTGCTACTTTCACCCCCTGACTCCTCACCCCTAACGCCTCACCCCTGCCCCCTCACCCTCCAACACTCGTAGCTCGCGCTTCGCCGCTCCCCTACAATACCGCTCATGGATATCTACCTCGTAGGCGGCGCGGTTCGCGACAAGCTCCTGGGGCGTCCGGTCACCGACCGGGACTGGGTGGTGGTGGGTGCGACACCGGAGGCCATGACCGAGCGGGGTTTCCGCCCGGTGGGTCGGGATTTTCCTGTCTTCCTGCATCCCGAGAGCGGCGAGGAATATGCCCTGGCCCGCACCGAGCGCAAGGCCGGGCGTGGTTATCATGGCTTCGACTTTCATGCCGCCCCCGACGTCAGCCTGGAAGACGATCTGGCTCGCCGGGATCTAACCATCAACGCCATGGCCGAGACCCGAGAGGGCGAACTGGTGGACCCCTTCGGTGGCCGCGCCGACCTGGAGGCCGGCCTGCTTCGCCATGTCTCCCCCGCCTTCCGTGAAGACCCCCTGCGAATACTGAGAGTGGCCCGCTTTGCCGCCCGCTTCCACCACCTGGGCTTTCGTATCGCCGAGGAAACCCTGACGCTGATGCAGACCATGGCCACGCCGGAGGAGCTCCAGGCCCTGAGCCCGGAACGCATCTGGCAGGAAACCGAGCGGGCATTGGGCGAAGCGGCACCGCAGGTATTCATCCGGGTGCTCCGCGAGACCGGCGCCCTGGCGATTCTGTTTCCGGAAGTGGACCGCCTGTTCGGAGTCCCCCAACCCGAGGCCCACCATCCGGAGATCGATACCGGCGACCATGTGCTGCGGGTCCTGGAACAGGCCGCCAGACTCAGTGACGATACTCGAATTCGCTTCGCCGCCCTGGTCCATGACCTGGGCAAGGGGCTGACCCCGACCCAGGCCTGGCCCGCGCATCATGGGCATGAGAAGAGCGGGGAGAAACTGGTGGTGGCCATGGTCAAACGACTCAGGATTCCCAAGGCCCATGAACGCCTTGGCCGATTGGCGGCCCGCTGGCACACCCATGTGCACCGCGCGCAGGAACTGCGCGCCGCCACTATCATGAAGGTCCTGGAGGCTTGTGACGCCCTCCGGCGGCCTGAAGACTTTGAACGGCTACTGTTAGTCTGCGAGGCAGACGCCAGGGGCCGCAAAGGGCTTGAAGGGCGAGCCTACCCCCAGGCCAACCATCTGCGAGCCTGCCTGGCCGCGGCCGCCGCGGTGGGCAGTGAACAGGTGGACGCCAGCCGCTACCAGGGCAAGGCCTTCGGAGATGCCCTGCGACGACTGCGCGTCCGCGCGATTGCCAACACATTGAGCGGAGCAGAATGATGCTGAAAAAGATGGCTTGCCTGTATTGCCTGGCCCTGATGTTGCTGCTCAGCGCCTGTTTCGACGGTGAGGAGAGCAGTTTCGTCGGACCGGACGACGATGAAGATGAGATGCTGGACAGCGATACCAGTGAATTCAGCGGTGAGCTGGCCTGGCATTTTTCCGGTAGCGGCAGCAGCGGCATCGCCTTGTGGCGACTGGAAGACAGTGAACTGCGGCTGACCGAGCGCGCCAGCCAGAACCAGGAGGCGCTGCGCCTGCCCTCCCTGGCCCGGAATCAGGCCGGTCTGACGTTCACGGTTGACCAGACCACCGAGACCGACACGCTGCCCCGTGTCATCCATGTGGACAGCAGCGGCAACGATCGACAGTCCCTGCCTCGGGATGCCGGGGCCGACACCCGGCTGAGCTGGGGCGCCTCGGTGGACGCGGACGCCAGCACCATCGCCTTTGCCGAAGATATCCGCAGCGTTGCCTCTGACCCGGAGAGCAGTGTCAGCCGTGGCGTGGGCATCTGGGATCCGATTGCAGATCAGGTGGAAACACTGGTCACCGTGGAAGGCGACATCAGCTGCACGGATATCAATGCGGCCGGCACCTTTGTCATCTTTAACGACGATGGCCAGCTCTTTCGCAGCCCCAGCAGTGGGGCCAATCCGGTACCCGTACCCAGCAATCACGCGGATCTGCGTGCCGTCATCGTGGATCAACCCGCCGCCGGCCCCTGCCCCTTCCAGCTCAGTGACGATGGCAATCGGGTGGCCTTCATGGGCGAATTGGAGAACCAGGATGGGGTGGGCGCCTTCTTCGCCCAGATGGATGCCGGCGCCGCCCAACGGGTCGCCCCGGACCTGGCCGGCGACCTCGTCGCCTGGCGGCTTGCCGGCAATGGCGAGCGGGGTGTGCTGCTAAGCCGCGATGAAAGCGGCGACAACACGATCTGGAGGATGTTCTCCATTTTGATGATCAATCCCGGCCAGACGACGCAGGTAACAAGCATCACGCAGGTGGACGGCGCCCCGGACCCCGGGGTGGATATCAGTGCCGATGGCCAAACCCTGGTGCTGAGCGGGCGCGACCAGGATGGCCCCTTCCTGGAACTGAGCGATTTCAGTGGCGAGAACAGCGTGCGCATCGATGGAAACAGCGAGACCATGGGTGAAGGGCGACTGATCCCCTTGTTCTGAACGAGTGCCAATCAGGCAGTACAGAATCAGGGATACCAGGTCAGACCGACGCCGACAAAGTGGGTGGGATCGAAATCCTCGGTCCGGGTCCGCCCCACCTCCAGCCGAACGTCCCAGGCATCCGCCATGGGCTGAATCCAGCTCAGGGCCAGGGTATCGGCGCGACGCCCATCCACCGCTGAACGATCCCGGGCCAGGTAGACAGACAATTCCCGAAACTCACCGAAGTCATGGCGAACTTCGAAAAACAGACCGCGATCGCGGAAGCTCTGGGCCAGGGTAACCGCGGAACTGCTGAGCTGCTCAATGGCCTCCCGGGCGGCCAGGTCACCCGGATTTCGGTCGTAACTGTCCCAATTGAGGCCGGCCACCAGGGTCCACTGATCGTCCAGGAACCAGCGGCCACGAATTCCCAATTGACGCGCCTTGAGATCAAAATCCTCGGCCACCCGATCGCCGTTTTCCTCGTCGTCATCACCAGGATCCACCGGGATTCCGAACGGCGGCCCATTATCGCCATTGCCTGGCGAGCGGGCCGGTGCACCGGCCGACAGGGTGATCCAGCGCATGCCCGCAATCAGCGAGAGACCGAACTGTTCGCCATTGCCAGACAAGGTGCTGCTGAGACGGTCGGCCCGGATATCCCCCCGCCGCCCCCAGCGCTCGGCATGGGCGCTCAGCCGCCAGGTCTCGTTCAGACGGTACATGCCCCCCAGAACACGACTGCCCGTGTCCAGATCGGCTCCCTCGGCATCCACCTGGGACTCGCGCACTGTGACGTAGATCAGACCGCGCTCCCCGAGACTGCGGTCCACTGACAGCAACCAGCTGTATGAATCGGCATCGCTGGCGCGCAGCTCCGATTCCGCGGTCCACAAGGCCTCAGCGGTCGCCGCCTGGGCAAGCAGCAGTGCACAAACGATAAAAACAGAACGATTCATAGCCGCATTCGCAGATCACGAAAACCAAAGGCGCTCATGCCGATGCCCTCGCCACGGGCAAAGCCAATCACCTTGAAGCGTTCGCCCATCTCGCCCGGCAGGGTGAGAAGCTTCACCTCCTGGGCCAGCTTGAGCTGACTCAGGGTGTCCTCGGGGTTCACATGGGCAACATGACGATCGATGCCCGCCCCGAGAAGGAAATGGGCCTGGGTGGTGAAACCCAGCAGATCGCAGCCTGAAGCCACGGCCGCCTCGGCCACGGTGGTGAAATCCACCCAGGCGGTGATGTCCTGAATCCCCGGATAGACAAAGGGATCGTCATGGGCCCGATGGCGGTAGTGGCACATGAGGGTGCCACGATTGCGTTCCGGGAGATAATATTCCCGGCGCGGCAGGCCGTAATCGACAAACAGGGCCGCGCCGCGACTCAGGCACTCACCCACCCGCCGAACCAGCGCGGGCATGCTGACCGCCAGCTCGGATTCATAGCCTTCCGGGAGCTTGCGGCCGAGATCCTTTTCCACTGCCCTGACCCGCTCGGACAGCTCGCGGTCATGGGCCATCTCCCGCCAGGCGAATCCACGCTGACCACGGGCCACACCCAGACGCCGGACCGCACCACCGCGGATACGGAAACGCTCCACCGCCAGGGCATCCAGCACCTCATTGGCCAGCACCACGCCGCGCAGGCGCTCGGGCAGATCATCAACCCAATGGACGCGTTCCAGCAGATCCGGCGCCCGGGCCTCAATGGTCTCGGCCTGGCGCTCACGCAAATCCGCGCTCACCTCGAGAATGAGATAACGATCCGGCAGGCAACCCCGCGCGGCCAGATGGTCGAGGATGGCCGCGGCCATGGCGCCGGAGCCGGCCCCCATCTCGAGAATCTGGCCCCCGCCCAGACGATCCAGCACCTCCTCAGCCTGATCCGCGAGACAGACACTGAACAGGGAAGACATCTCCGGTGCGGTGATGAAATCGCCCGCTTCCCCGAATTTTCGCGCCCCGGCGCTGTAATAGCCCAGCCCAGGCTCGTACAAGGCCATATCCATGTAGCGGGAAAAGGGAATCACGCCCCCCTCGGCATCGATGGCCTCGCCAATGCGGGCAGCCACGCGCTGGCTATGGGCCAGGGCTTCCGGTGGCGGCTCCGGCAGGCGACCGGCTTCTTCCTCTGGATTGCGGGGTGCGTTCATGGCGCTGTAATCTGCCTCTTCCGGTCAGCGTTGGGATAAAAGATCATGCAGGATAATACAGGCCCCCTGGCGGGCAAAACGGCTCTGGTCACGGGCGCCGCCCGGCGCATCGGTGCAGTCATTGCCGAGCAGCTCCACCAGGCGGGCATGAATGTGGTCATCCACTACCGCCACTCGGGCCAGGAAGCCGAGGCACTGGCCCAGAGCCTCAATGACCGGCGAGCCGAGTCGGCGGTCACCGCCCAGGCCGATCTGCTGGCCCCGGATGCCTTCCCCTCCCTGATCAAGGCCGCGGAACAATGGGGCGGGCTGGATTTGCTGGTCAACAATGCCTCCAGCTTCTATCCCACCCCCCTGGGCGAGACCGATGAAGCCCAATGGGAGGATCTCATGGGCAGCAACCTCAAGGCACCCTACTTCCTGGCACAGGCCGCCTGTGAAGCCCTGGCCCGACGGCAGGGGCAGATCATCAACATCATCGACATTCATGCCTTCCGGCCCCTGGCCGGGCACCCGGTCTATACCGCCGCCAAGGCCGGACTGGCCATGCTGACCCGGAGCCTGGCCGGTGAAATGGCCCCCTCGGTGCGGGTCAACGGGGTCGCGCCCGGCGCCATTCTTTGGCCGGAGCAGCCAATGAATGCCGACACCCAGCAACAACTCCTGGCCCGCGTCCCCTTGGGCCGCAAGGGCGAGCCTCGCGACATTGCTGCGGCGGTGCTGTTCATGGTGCGCGACGCGCCCTATGTTACCGGCCAGATCCTGCCGGTGGACGGGGGACGCAGTGCGGTGGACTGAGGGCACCGGAACCCCCAATCCCGTGCAACGGTCTGATTTGAGGTAGAGGCGAACAGCCTGGAGAGGATGACGCTCATGATCAAGAAAGGCACACCGGTTCTGGTGCTGGTTCTGTTGCTGGCCTGGCTGCTTGCCGCCTGCGCCACGCCCACTCGGAGCGAGCATGACCCGGGGGTGGATTTCGACCGCTACCAAAGCTTTGCCTGGACCGCACCGAGGCGCGAGACCGTGCGGGATCCTGTTCTGGACAGCGAATTGCTGGACCGCCGGGTCGCCCATGCCGTCCGGGCCATCCTCAAGGACAGGGGCTATCAGGAAGTGGATGCCGAATCCGCGGACTTTCTCATCACTTACCACACGGTGACCCGTGAGCGCCTTGTCTCCCCTAATGTCCGGGTGCATCTGCACCACGGGCCGAGCTACCGCTGGCACCCTTACTGGCACCCCAACTATCATCCTCATCCATTTTTCGGCCCGCCGGTCCATCATCATGTGCATTACGTCGGCGATACCCGGGTCTACCGAGAAGGAAGCCTGATCGTGGACGTGATCGATCGTGAACGGGGTGAGCTGATCTGGCGGGGCTGGCGGGCCAGCGAGGTCCGCCAGGAACGCTTCCGGGACGAGCGGCTGAAACAACTTCTGCAACGTATTCTGGCTGATTTCCCTCCAGGATTCTAAGGGAGGCCATGCCATGTCCATTGCCATCCAAAAGTACAATCACCGCCGTGCCGTTATCGGCCTGCTGGCCTTGCTGTTGCTCGCAGGCTGCGCCACGCCGGTCAAGACCGAGTACGACCGGGAAATCAGCTATGAGCCCTACCGAAGCTTTGCCTGGATGGCACCGCTGCGGGTCGAGGTCGAAGACCCCGCGCTCGACAGTGAGCTCCTTGACCGCCGGGTGCAACGACTGGTCACCGAGGCACTGACCGAGGCCGGCTTCCAGCAAACCGACCCGGAGACGGCGGACTTTCTGGTCACCTATCGAAGCAGCAGCCGCGAGGCGGTCAGCGGCGGCACGGGACTGAGCATCGGCGTCGGCACTGCCCGCCGTGGAGGCGGCACTGCCGTGGGCGGCGGCCTGGCCGTGGGCGGGTCACGCCCACAGACCGTGACCACGCTGATGATCGATATCATCGACCGGGAACAGAACATGCTGGTCTGGCGCGGCTGGCGGGAGAGCGATCGCCGTCAGGACCGCTATGATGACAGTCGCCTCAAGCGACTGATCGAGGCCATCGTGGCCGAATTTCCGCCGGAAAGAGAGTAATGCCGGAAGACAATCCACAATGGCTCAGCTTCCGGGAGCTCGACGAGGCCGAACACTGCCCCAAGGGGACCGCCTTTCGGGCCTTCAAGCGCCTTGGCGAGGCACTCACCGAGGATCGGGATTTTCTGCTGCTCAGAGCCCAGTCCCATGGCCCGGACATCGAGTCCCTGCGCGCCCAGGGGCGTATCTATCCTGCCAGCATGAATGTAGTGCTCTTGAGCCGGGAGGCTGCCGAACGTGTCCGAGCCGACATGCACGACAGCTGAACGCCTGATCCTCCACGTTGACCTGGATGCCTTCTACGCCTCGGTGGAGCAGCTCGATTTTCCCGAGCTGCGCGGACAGCCGGTCATCGTCGGCGGCCTGGGGGGCCGAGGCGTGGTTTCGGCTGCCAGCTACGAAGCCAGGGCATTTGCTATCCATTCCGCCATGCCCATCAGCCGCGCTCGCCAGCGCTGCCCACAGGCCCACTTCCGCGCCGTGCGCATGGACCGCTATCGTGAGCTGTCACGACAGGTCTTTGGCTGTTTTCGTGCGCTGACCCCGGAGGTGGAAGGGCTCTCGCTGGACGAGGCCTTTCTCGACCTCTCCGCCGACCCGGCCGCCCGAACCGACCCCGAAGCGCTGGCCGAGGGCCTGCGACGCCGCATCCGCGACGAGATCGGCCTGATTGCCTCGGTGGGCATCGCCCCCAACAAGTTCGTGGCCAAGCTGGCCTCCGATGTGGGCAAGCCCGACGGCCTGGTGCATGTCCCTGCCCATGGCGTGCAAGCCTTTCTGGACCCACTGCCGGTGGAGCGTCTCTGGGGCGTGGGGGAAGGCACCACGCTGCGACTGCGGCGGGCCGGCCTGAGCACCTTCGGCAGCCTGCGACGGGTGCCGGAACCACGCCTTCGTGGCCTGGTGGGCCGCCAGGCCAGTCGCCTCAAGGCCCTTGCCGCGGGCCGCGACCGGCGCCCGGTCAAGAGCGAACGCCCGACCCACTCCCTGAGTACCGAACGAACCTTTGACCGCGACCTGAGCGAGTCGATGCGAATGCGCCAACTGCTGACCGAGATGGCCGAACAACTGGCGGCCCGCTTGCGGGAGCAATCACTGGAAACCACCAGCCTGACCGTCAAACTGCGCAGCCGGGATTTCCGTACCCACACCCGTCAGCAGCGCCTGAACCGGCCCAGCGCCAGCGGCGAGGAATTGCGCCAGGTCGCCATTGCGCTGGCCGAGCAGTGGTGGCAGCAGCAACCCCGGCCACCGAGGCTGCGCTTGCTGGGCATCGGGGCAAGGGAACTGGTCAAGTCCACCGGCCAGATGGGGCTTTTCCAGGACGCAAGCCGGCTGGCTGAAACCGATCGCCTGCTGGACGCCGCCCGTGAACGTTTCGGCGCCGGGGTGCTACGCCGTGGTCTGCGCCGGCGTGGCTGAGGCCAACGGTCGCCGCGCTCCGCCGGCTGGTGTAAATTCAGGAAATCCACAGCGACGAGGACGATCCATGCGCGGTCAGAGCGCCATCAACTACATCGACGGCCACCGACTCAGCCGGGCCCTGCAGGCAGGTGTCGCCCGCCTCAGTCGGCGACAGAATCATCTCAACAAGATCAATGTCTTCCCGGTGGCCGATGGCGATACCGGCACCAACCTGGGGCTAACCCTGCATGCCATGCTGCTGGGCCTGCGCCAGCGCCCCGAGCGCCATGCCGGACGCGCCCTGACCACATTGGCCGATGCCGGCCTGGACGGTGCCCGTGGCAACTCAGGGGCAATCATGGCCCAGTTTTTTCAGGGCTTCTCCGATGCCTGCGCCCAGCAGGCCGTACTGGAGGCCAATCACTTTGCCGTGGGGGCCAGCCAGGGCGCCGAATACGCCCGGGAGGCGATGACCGAGCCCCGGGACGGCACCCTGCTCACCGTGCTGCATGAATTCGCCGAGAGTCTCCAGGCCCAGATAAGACAGACCAACGCCGATATCCGGCAGATGCTGGAGCATTCGCTGGAAGCCGCCGAACAGGCCCTGGCAAGAACACCCCAGCAACTTGCCGTGCTGCGCAGGGCCGGGGTGGTGGACGCCGGCGCCGAAGGCTTCGTGGAGCTGTTGCGCGGGATCAGCGAGTTCCTCCACGCCGGCCATATCCGCCAATTGCCGGAGCCGGCCTTCGACGAGGCGGTCGAGGCCCAGGCCCGGGCGGGGGTCAGCGATGACCCGAGCGAGTTTCGCTACTGCACGGAATGCGTCATTCGAGGCGAGGACCTGGACCCGCGAAAGATCCGGGAAGCACTGGCCGGCGAGGGCAACAGCCTGGTCATCGCCGGGGCCCGGCACAAGATCAAGGTGCACATCCATAGCAACGACCCCAGGCGCCTGTTCCGCCTGGCCGGGGAATTCGGCGAGGTCAGCGGCCACAAGGCGGATGACATGTGGCAGCAGCAGAAGGACGCCGCCGGCGGTGCTCGCCGTGTGGCCATCGTCACCGACTCGGCCGCAGACCTGCCCGAAGCCTTGCTCGATGAACTGGATATCCATGTGGTGCCGGTCCATGTCCGCTTTGGCGAGAAGACCTATCTGGACAAGCTCTCTCTGAGTGCCGAGGATTTCTACCAGCGCCTGAACGAAGACGGCGAGCATCCGGCCACTTCCCAGCCCGCACCCGGGGAGTTCCGGCGGGTGTTTCAGGTATTGGCTTCTCATTTCGACAGCGTTGTCGCCATTCATGTGACATCGCGAGGCTCGGGTACCTGGCAGTCGGCGGTCAGCGGTGCCCGTCGGGTGGAAGGAGCCGACATCCGGGTGTTTGACAGTCGCACGCTGTCGGCCGGACTCGGACTTCTGGTCCGGGAGGCGGCTGAAATGGCCCAGTCCGGGGCCAGTGCCGATGAGATCATGGCGCGGCTGGAAGACAGTCGACGCCGCACCCGTGTCTGGGGGGGGGTGCGCGATTTGAGTTTCGGGGTCCGCGGCGGCCGGGTGTCGCCGCTGAAACAGAAACTGGTGGATCGCCTGGGGCTGACCCCAATTCTCACCGCCTGGGGCAGTGGCAAGGTGGATGCCGGCGGCATCCTGTTCGGACAGGATCGGGTGGTGGAACGCTTGGCCCGCTTTGTCCGCCGCCGCGCACGCTCAAGCCGCCGCTATCGTCTGCTGGTGGGCCACTGCAACTGCCGCGAGGATGGCCAGGCCCTGCTCGCGCAATTGCGGGACGCCCTGCCCCTGGACGAAGAACCGACCCTGGTCTCGGTGGGGCCCGCCCTCGGCGCCCACGCCGGACCCGGGACCCTGGTGGTGGCCCTGCAGGAACAGGACAACGCCAGCCCATGATGGTACTGGGCGGGCTCACGGCCGCACTGCTGGCCGCTGCCGGGACCGCCTCGGGCAGTCTCTCCCAGCTGCACGACTACCATGTGCATATCGACGAGCGGCTATCGCAACTGTCGGTGGAAGCCTGCTTTGATGGCCGCGTTCCCGATCTCCTCTATGCCTCTCACAACTGGGCCGGCAATGTCCTTGAGCAGGCGGAGATGGTGGTGGACGGCAAGACCCGGCGACTGCGCCCGGATGAAAGACAGCGCCTGCGTATCCGCCAGCAACCCGATGATGGCTGCATTCGCTATCAGGTCGATCTGGGCCGGGCCGCACGCAGTCGCAACCTGGGCATTGCCGCCCGCGCCGGCGAGGCCCTGGTGATCTCACCCCGCATCTGGCTGTGGCAACCCCGCCGCTTGAGCCCCTATCAGGATATTGAGCTGCATTTCGAATTGGATGGGGAACTGCAGCTTTCCGGTCCCTGGCGTGGGCTATCGGAGGCGGGTGATGACAACCCGGCCCGGTTCGCACTCGGCTATCCGCCCCTGGGCTGGGATGCCAGCATGGTGGTGGGTGAATTCGATCAGCTCCAAATTGAGAGAGCCGGTACCCGACTGGGCGTGGCCATTACCAGTGGCCCCGGTGAAGCTGCCGACCCGACCCTGAGCCATGACTGGCTTGAGGCCGGCCTTGAGGCGGCAACAACCATCTACGGCCGATTGCCGACCGACCGTGTTCAGGCCGTGATCATTCCCCTGGACAGTGGCGATCGCCCGCTGTCCAGCGGCCGGGTCAGCCGGGCCGGTGGCCCCGGTCTGCTGCTGGGCATGAAGGCGGGTTTTCCCGACTCGGCCTATCGTCCCGATCCCCTGATGGCCCATGAGTTCATGCACCTGCTGCATCCGCCGGTGCAGCGGGAACATGCCTGGCTGTCCGAAGGCATTGCCACCTACTACCAGTACATCGGCCTGGCCCGGGCCGGACACCTGTCAGCGGAAAGCGCCTGGCAACGATTCCTTGATGACATGGATGATGGTATCTGGGCCCGGATTCCGGGCACCATCCTGGACATCACCCGGGCCATGGGCCAGGAAGGGGGCGCGGAATTCGTCTATTGGAGCGGGGCCGCCCTGATGCTGAAGGCGGATGTGGCCCTGCGCAGCGATCCGGACACGGCCGAAAGCCTGGACCATGTGCTGGCCGAATGGGCCGCCTGCTGCTTCGATGCCCGCCGCTCCGCCGATGGCCGCGAGGCCCTCAAGGAGCTGGACCGGATTGCCGGAACGGACGATCTCTTCACCGCCTTTTATGATGACTACATCCTGGCGGTGGGTTTTCCCGACATCGCCGAAATCTTGGAACAGCTCGGCCTGCCGCAGCCGGGGAAAAGTTTTGAACTGGACGATGAAGCCCCACTGGCGCCCCTTCGTCGAGCCATCATGACGCCCCATGAAGCGCCCCTGATCGACCATTGAAGCAATCAGGCAATGACCCCGGCACCGCTCACAGGCTATAATCCCGCGTTCAACTTTTGGGCCTGTAGCTCAGTTGGTTAGAGCAGGGGGTGAGCCGGAATCGAAATGCCGGTGGCATTTCGCAGTTCGGCGAACGACCGGCCAGGATGGCCGGGCTGGACCGCGCGCGGAGCAGGACAGCGCAGCGCGAAGCATAATCCCGGAGCCTTCGAGCGGGGCTCGATGCCCCCGAGAAGGCTTTGGTAAAAGATGCCACACACGTGATTTTCAAAGGGCCTGTAGCTCAGTTGGTTAGAGCAGGGGACTCATAATCCCTTGGTCCCAGGTTCGAGTCCTGGCGGGCCCACCAGAAAAGAAAAAGGCCGGCGTTTTCTCAACGCCGGCCTTTTTTGTTTTCAACCCATGCGTCTTAGCGACGATTAACAAGGGGCAGGCCGCCCCAACTGCCATCGTCGACAAACTCCAGAGTCGCTTCCTTGTCGGATGGCTGCAGGGTCACGGTGAGGGTGTAGCTGGTGGTACCAGGATCCCACCCTTCCACTTCGATGCCCCAGTCACCCGCGCCCGGACTGTCAAACTCACAGACATCATCGTTGGTGCCGGGATTGCTGGACCAGCAGGAATTGGCAGTGGAATATTCCCAAACGTAAAGGTCGGCATCGGCGCTAAGATTGTGCAGGCGCACATGCAGGCTGGTGGTACCGTCCGGTACGACGGTGACGTATTCACGCCAATGATCTTCGGCAACACTGCCGGTCACCTGGGCGACATTGATTGCGGACGCGTCCGTACTGTCACTGCTACTGCTGCTGTTACAGGCGGTCAGCAGACTGGCAGCGGCAAGACTTGAAACGAGCAGGGCTACACCCCGCTGACGGGTCATTGATACAGGCATCGGATTCCCTCCTCCCGGGTAATGGCCTGGCGGCCCTTTTGTTGTTGTTGCTTGGTGGCCGGCCAGTCCCCAGGGTTTGGAGTCAGAGCCTGCCGATGGTAGATATTAACCCATTCCCGGGGGGGTGCCATCCCCCGAACAGGGCAACCCCGAAAAAATCCTCAATCCGCGGCTACGTCCGGCATACAGCGCCGCCAGACTCGCCAGCGCCGCTCCATGGCCTGCAAATCCCAGGGGCCGGGATCTGCCGCTACCCTCGCCACCTCGGGGCCAGGCCCGTCCGCACCCCGCAGCCGCCACCAAAGCCCGGTGGCCGTGGCCTCCCCACCCACCAGCCGAGAGACCGGACGGTTCAGAAAGGCGGCAATCAGGGCACAGAATTCATCGCTTCGGCTCAAGCCGCCGGACAGCAACAGTCTTTCTGACTGGCCGGCGAGTTCGTCCATGTCATCCAGGTTCTCGCGAATGAGAAAGCAGATACTTTCGAGCACGCCAGCCAGCGCCGCCTGGGGCTCCGGATCCGGGATCACGGACACCCCGTCAGGGGAGAGAAAGTCCGGTGATGGCCCGGCCTGCCACCAGGGGGAACCGAGCCCGCCCACACTATTGATGAACAGCGGCGCGTTGCCCGGCTCCCGCAGGGACTGACGGATCTGCGCCGGGCCAATGGCTTTATCAAGGCGACGACTCAACCAGTCGAGGGCGGCACCGACACCGTGGAGGCTGGCCTCGAGCGCATAGGGTGTCGGTAATGTGGGTTCCAGCAGGGTGAACTGGAAGGGACCGGGATCCTGGTCCGCGGCGACGGGGCGGAGCATGAATCCGCCCGTGCCCAGGTTGAGATAGCTGGTATCCGCCCGCGGTGAGCCGGCCAGCCAGGGCACGGCGTTCTGATCCCCCATCAGCAGCCCCAGGGGGACGGCGCCCGCCAGATCCCGCAACTGCCCGTAGTCATGATGGCTGGGACAGACCCGTGGCAGCCACCGCCGGTCCAGGCCAAAGGCTTCCAGCAGCACGGGGTCCCAATCCCCCACCTGACGGGACCACAGCAGACTGCGCTGGGCGAGCCCCGGATCAATCAGATGGGTATCCGGCTCAAGCAAGGCACGCAAGAGGAAACTGGCAAGGGGACCCATGGCCAGACGTCCGGCCGCCGCCGCCCTGGCCACCTGAGGCTCGGACTCCAGGCACCAGCGGAGTTTGGGCGCGCCACCGTAGGGCGAGTATCGCAGCCCTGTTCGTTCACGCACCTGACCCGGGGCCGGGCCCTGCCGCTCGGGCCGGCGACGATCGCGCCAGGACAGCACCGCTGTCAGCGGCTTACCGCTGTCACGATCCCAGCACAGCACACTGCCCCGCTGAACGGCCAGTCCGGCCGCTGTTATGGATTTCCCCGGGTATTGGGCACGAATACCGGCAATGCAGCGCCGCAGGCTGGCAACGATTTCGGCCCCGTCCTGCTCGACCCGATCACCGTTGTCTTCCCGGGTGGCGACCGCTGCATCCGCCTCGGCCAACTGGCGGCCCGCCTCATCCATGAGCAGTGCCCGAGAACCGTGGCCACCCTGGTCCAATAGTAGATAGGCCGCAGGAGTCATGAGCCCTTATCCTCCCCACTGATGGCCGTCGCCAGCTCGGGCAGGTAATCGGTCTCAATCACATCCGTCCCCCGCTGACGGAATTCCCTTGCCGTGGCAGCCGTCTCAACGCCGTAGACCACCCACTGCCAGTCACCCGGCCAGAACGGTGCCGGCCCTGCCGGGACCCGGTCCTGACGCACGAAAAGATACTCCGGTTGCAGGCGCCCTGCCTCCACCTGGGCCGACTCGTTCCAGGGCTTGAAGACCCAGCCAATGGGCAGACCGGATCGACTGCGGACCATTTCCAGAACGCGGCGGTCGAAGGATATGACCACCACCGGGTTCGGGACCCGGGAAAGAGCACCCAGCAGCGGTTCCACCATGGCCTCACGGCCAAAGCGCCGCAGACTGGCGCGCTTGAGCTCCACGAAAAGCTGCACCTTCGGCGTGCGACTTGTCAGCTCGAGCATGCTTTCCAGGGACGGCAGGCATTCCCCGGCGAATCGATCGCCGAAGCGTTCCGGCTCGCCAATGCTCGTCTTCTCCAGCTCGGCAAGCGACAGACTGCCCACCCGACCGCGACGACCGCTGACCCGACCCAGATGATCATCATGGATCACCACCGGCTGGCGATCGGCACTGAGCTGCACATCGAACTCCACCCGCCGGGCCCCGGCCTCGATCACCGCTGCCACACCGGCACGGGAATTTTCCGGGTAACGACCCGGCCAGCCCCGATGGGCAAGCAGCCAATCCACTGGCCTGTCAGAATCGCTGTCGATACTGGACATGAAGACGACGACCCGGAATCTCGTGGATGGTGGCATCAAAACTGTGTGCCGCGGTGGCTGCGGAGAACTGGGCGGCCTTGTCAAAGAGATTGCTCACGCCACCGGCCAGTTCCCCGCCGTGCCCGAAACGATAGGCCAGTTGCACATCATGATAGGTAAGACTGCCGATTCGATTGCGGTGATCGCCACCGGGGACGATGGCGCCGTCTTCATCTCGTTCTATGTCATTACAAAGGCCCAGATCGATCAGCAAAACCGAGGTGGCACCCGTCAGTTCCTGGCAGGGCTCGCGCATGGAGTCGATGAAGCGCATGCTCCACCGGAAACGCCAGGCGTCGCGCCGCCAGTCCAGAGTCAGATCGGCGCGCCACTCGGGCACGGCCTGGTTGACGCGGTTGGTGCCGGAAAGATTGGGCTGGCTCAAGGCCCGTGCATCTTCATCGTAAGTTGGCAGGCGGACGCTGCTCAGGCGGCTGGCATCCAGGTGCAGGTCCAGCTCGCCCCAGGGAAAGGGTATCCCAGAGTAGGCCAACCCCAGATCCATACCGCGAAAGCTGGCACCACGACTGTCATTGATCGGCACCAGATCAACACTGGTGTCAAACCCGTTCCGGGTCACCCGATCACAGAGTGTTTCCACACCCTCCCAGTAGCAACCGACAAGTGCCTCCTGAAAAAAAGGCGCACGAATGAAATCCTCGATTTCCTGCGACCATACATCGAGGCTGGCATGAAAACCGGGAAGTGCCTCCGGCGCCCAGCTCACTCCGATGCGTTCCAGGGTCGACTTTTCTGGATTCAATGTACGCCCACCGCTGACCGCCCCGCCCATGAGGACATCCGCCCGAACTGGTGGCAGGAAGATTCCGTCGGGAGGGATCCCATCTCTTTGACATCGCTCTATAATTCCGGGATCAGAGACCCCCGATTCCACCCCACTGCAGGGATCAAAGGAAACCATAAGGCTAGAGCTGGTCGACTCGAAGGCTTGGAGGGCACTGGGGACTCGCAAAGCCTGATCCCGACGGTAATGGATCTGCAGTTCAGACACGGGCTGCCAGGCCAAACCGGTGGAGAGCGTGGTACCTCCGTTGAAGACGTCAAAATCCCTATGACGCACACCCACGTCCAACTCGAGCATGTCCATCATCCAGCGATGGCGCAGCAAGGGCATTCGAGCATTTAGGTAAACCCCATCGCTGCGGTAAGTGCCCGCGAGCTCGCGGACATCGGGCAGGTCGCTGTTGGGACTGCCTTGCATCGATTGCGTGTAGCGGGTGTCACGGCCGAGAAGTCCGGCCGTTAGTGCCACCTCCCCGGCAGGCAGGGAAAAGGCATGGCCTTCGATATCGAAACGCCATTCATTCAGGGTGGTTCGGTTCATCGCCGCACCAGAGGTCAAAAGAAAGTCGAGCTGCTCTTGATCAATCGTCCCGCTGCCATCTTCACCCTGGCCACCAAAGAGGTTGATCGGCACGCAGTCAAGAAGCAATTCGGACGGATCACCGCAGCGCGCCTGATCATCCTGATCAATAAACGAAGGCCCAAGACCCTGGCGGAGCCGGTCGCTATCCACATAGCCCCGGAAACGATCATTTCCCTCACGATCAGCATGCATCACCGACAACTGCCAGTGCCATGGCCGATCATTCAGGCTCACATCACCACTCAAGACCGCCTGCAGACGCAGACTGTTCTCGCTGCTGTGATGGCGACGATTGCCCGCCTCTGTCAATCGCCGAGCAAGGGAAACCAGATTCTCAGAAGGATCGAAATCAAATCCGAAGGGGTTGAAATGATTATCCTCGGAGATGGTAATCGTATCGAAACCAGGCTGACCAAAGGCGCCAAGGAAGAGGTCATTGGGCGTATGTTCGCGCGTCGCGCGCTTGCGGGCATGGAAGGCATTGATCGTCAGGGTGATGCCTTCACTCAGGGCCTGATCCAGCCCGGCATGGATGCTGAAACGTGATTCCGGTGACAGCAGTTGCTGTTCAGCGGCAAAATTGTAGCGGTCGCTGTCACGAAAATCGCGAAAGTCATTGGCCACTTCGGAGAAGGCCGGGCTGCCTTCAATCAAATGCCAGTCGCGAAAGGCATTGTCTTCATCCAGGAACCAGAAGCGCCCCTGGGGCGTGGCCGCACTGCCCCGGGCTAAACCGGTGCCGAACACCGGCTCGGCGGAGATCCGCCGGTCACG
>NZ_JAYGII010000015.1:0-72498 GCF_034931365.1 Natronospira elongata | reverse complement strand
GCTGCTACTGTGCTGCGCAACGCGCCTTGAATCAGACGCTCTCAGCGTCAACTGTGGACGCGCAAGGGCTGATCAGAGGTTCCTGGCGGAGCTTCCCTGCTCTCTGGAAGGGGGGTCAGCTATCTTCGGTCCGTTCCTTGCGGATATTGCTTACGCGTCCCTGTTCATCGAAATAGACGGCCAGGAAGCGTTCCCGATTCCGGTGTTCCCGTTGGCTGTCGACGAAATAGTGGTACAGCCAGCGGTCCTGGTGCAGGGGGGCCTTGAGCATGGGGGTGCCCAGCAGGAAGCGGACCTGTGAGCGGGTCATGCCCACTTCCACTTGCTCCACATCGTCATCCCGCAGGAAATTGCCCTGGGGAATGTCTTGGCGATAGACGCAGGCCATCAGCAAGGTCAGCAGACCCAGGGCGGCGGCGACTCTCAAAATTCGCATCATCGCGGCATCTTCCGTCTGTTGAGGGTAATGCGTGATAATACGTCATCAGCGAACCCCATGACCAGTGGAGGCAGGATGGAAACTCAGGATTTGCGCAAGGTGGGCCTGAAGGTCACCGTTCCCAGAATGAAGATCCTGGAGATTCTGGCCAATGACGAAAAACGCCACCTTAGCGCCGAGGACGTCTACAAGGCTCTGCTGGACGCCGGCGAGGAGATTGGGCTGGCGACCGTCTATCGGGTGCTGACCCAGTTTGAGAGCGCGGGCCTCGTGGCCCGCCATCATTTCGAGGGCGGGCAGTCGGTCTTCGAACTGGACGAGGGCGAGCACCACGACCACATTCTGTGCGTCAACTGCGGTCGGGTGGATGAGTTCGTGGACGATGTCATCGAGGCGCGCCAGGTCCACATCGCCGAAAGCCGCGGCTACCGGATGACCGACCACTCCCTCTACATTTACGGCATTTGCCCGGAATGCCAGGGACAGACAAGCGAAGAAAGCTAGCCTCGCGCGAGTCAAATATCAGCCGGCTTTCTCCATCATTTCGCGGGCATGGCTGCGACTGGTGTCGGTGATTTCGGTGCCACCCAGCATGCGCGCCAGTTCCTCCACCCGGTCCCCATCGCTCAGGGGCTCGACCCGGGTATAGGTCTCGCCATCGTCAGTGGATTTGCCGATCCGGAAATGGTGGTGGCCCTGGGAGGCCACCTGGGGCAGGTGGGTGACGCAAAGGACCTGGCAGCGGGCCCCCAGGCGCCGCAGTTCCCGGCCGACGATCTCGGCCACGCCACCGCCAATGCCGGCATCCACCTCGTCGAAGATCATCGCCGGGATGCTGGCCCGCCGGGCCGCCACCACCTGAATGGCAAGGCCGATGCGGGACAGCTCACCGCCCGAGGCGACTCGTGCCAGGGGCCGCAAGGGCTGTCCGGTGTTCATCGAGACCTGGAAATTGAGCTGATCACCGCCGCCGCGCCGGGGGCTGCTCGGCTCCAGCGTGACCTCGATGTCGAAGCGCCCGCCGTCCAGGCCCAGCCCCTGCATCACGTCGGTGACTTTCCCGGACAGGGTCGCGGCCGTCTTCTGTCTTGCCTGGCTGAGCTTCCTGGCCGCCTTATGCCAGCGTTCTTCGCACTGGGCCAGGGCCTCGCGGGCCTCGGCCAGTCGCTCGCCGGCGTGTTCGATGGCATCCAGCCGTTCGCGCATGCCGTCCAGGGTGGCGGGCAGGGCCTCGGGCTCCACCCGGTGTTTACGGGCCAGTTCGTGGGCCGAGCCGATCCGGTCGGCGACCCAGTTCAGGCGTGCGGGATCCAGGTCGAGATCACTCAGGTAACGCTGCAGTTCCTCGCTGGCCTCATCGATGCTGATACGGGCCTGTTCAAAGCCGGCACGGACCGGTTCCAGTCGGGCATCCAGTTCAGTCAGGGATTCCAGGTGGGACAGGGCCTGGCTGAGCAGCTCGGAGGCGGTGCTGCCGTCACCCTCATAGGCCATGGTCAGGGCCTGCTGACCTTCTTCCAAGAGCCGGCCACCGTGACGCAGGCGCTCGTGCTCGGCTTCCAGCGATTCCAGCTCGCCGGGTTCCAGTTCCAGCGCCTCCAGTTCCCGAACCTGATGCCTGAGGTAGTCGATGCCGGCCTCGCCACCGCCGGCATCTTCCTCGAGCCGGTTCAGCTTCTCGCGCGCATCCTGCCAGTCCCGCCAGGCCTGATCGGCGCTCTCCAGGGCAGCGGCATGGTCGCCATACTGGTCCAGCAGGGCGAGTTGGGTCTTCGTCTTGAGCAGGGACTGGTGCTCATGCTGGCCATGGATGTCCATCAGCCGTTCACCCAGGCGCCGGAGTTGCTGCACCGGCACCTTGTGGCCGTTGACATAGGCGCGTGAGCGGCCCTGGCGGTTGATGGTTCGGCGCAGCAGGCATTGGTCTTCGTCGTCGAGCTCTTCCTGGACCAGCCATTCCCTGGTTTCCGGGTCGTCGTGCAGGTCGAACTCCACGCTGATCTCGGCGCGCTCGCGGCCATGACGGACGACGGCGGCGTCGGCCCGGTCACCCAGGACCAGGCCAATGGCATCGACCAGAATCGACTTGCCGGCGCCGGTTTCCCCGGTCAGCACATTCAGTCCCCCGGTCAGCTCCAGGTCGAGCTCACTGATCAGGGCAAAGTCCTTGATTCTTAGATGGGTCAGCATTTTGATCCCCGGCTTCCCCGTTTGTGGTTTGGGCTCAAGAGCATATCAAAGCTCAACGGGGAACAGTCCCGTTCTGGGCCCGGCCCCATTGGAGTTTGGAGCGCAGCAGCGCGAAGTAATCATAACCGGGCGGGTGGAGCAGGGTGGTGATGCGTTCGGAGCGGGTAATCTCCAGGGTTTGCCCGGCCTTGAGTGTTGCCGTCTGCTGGCCGTCCCAGTTGACCTGGGCAATGCCGTCGGGGCTGCCGCGCAGAATGAAGCGGATGCGGCATTGGCCGGGCAGGACCAGGGGGCGATCACTGAGGGTGTGAGGGCAGATGGGCACCAGGGCTAGGCTGTCCACGTCCGGGTGGAGGATGGGGCCGCCACCGGACAGGGCGTAGGCAGTCGAGCCGGTGGCCGTGGCGGCGATCATGCCGTCGGCCCGGTGCAGGGAAACGAAGCTGTCATCCACCCAGGCCTCGAATTCGATCATCCGCCCGCCATCGGCTTTCTGGACCACCACATCATTGAGCGCCAGGTCCTGACTGACGACCTGGTCGCCATCCATGATGCGGGCGTCGAGCATGCGGCGTTCGTCGCGCTGGAACTGGCCATCGAGAATGCTGGCCACGCCGTCACTTGCCTGCTCGGCGGCGATATCGGTGAGAAAGCCCAGCCGCCCCAGGTTGATTCCGGCCAGGGGAACGGGGTGGTCGGCCAGTTGGCGGGCCGTGTTGAGCAGGGTGCCGTCGCCACCCACCACGATGATCAGATCCGCTTCCCGACTGAGCCGGGACAGGCTGCCGACCTCATGGGGCCAGCCGTCCATGGTCTCGCCGATCCTTGCATCCAGGCTGGTTCGCAGGCCGCGGGACTTCAGCAGTTCCGCCAGTTGCAGTAATACGCGCGAGACGCGCTGGTCGCCGCTCTTGCCCACCAGTCCGATGTGCTGGAATTCCTGTGCCATGAAGTTGGTCCAAATTCCTGTGTGTTGGGGATTTATTGATGCCCGGCAGTTGACAGTATTGTGAAGCCACTGCTAATTTTCCGCCAGTCTGGCACTCGGCTTGTTGGAGTGCTAAAAACCGGATTCGATCCCCTCTGGAATGAGCATGCGACACGAGGCCATGGACATTCAGCTTTCCACCCGAGCCCAGCACCTGCTCAAGACTCTGGTGGAACGTTACATCCACGAAGGCCAGCCGGTGGGTTCCCGCTCATTGTCGCGCCAGTCCGGGCTGGAATTGAGTCCGGCCAGCGTCCGCAATGTGATGGCCGACCTGGAGGAAATGGGCTTTGTGCAATCGCCTCATACCTCCGCCGGCCGGATCCCCACCGTCAAGGGCTATCGCTTCTTTGTCGACACCCTGCTGACCGTACGCAAGTTGACCCGGCGTGAGGTCAGCCGCCTTGAGCTGGGGCTCAGGAATCAGGACGGGGATTTCCAGAACCTGGTCAGTTCGGCCAGCACCCTGCTTTCCGGAGTGACCCGCCTGGCCGGTGTGGTCACGCTGCCCCGGCGTGAGCGGGCCACCTGGCAGCAGATTGAGTTTCTGCCCCTGTCCGAGTCCCGGGTCCTGGCCGTGGTGGTCTTCAGCGACCAGGATGTCCAGAACCGCATTCTTCATCTGGAAAGCGGCTATGACCGGGACCAGCTCCAGAAGGCGGCCAATTATCTCAACGCCCAGTTTGCCGGGCGGGATCTCACCGAGGTGCGCCGTGCCCTGCTGGAGGAGATGCAGCAGGCCCGGAAGAGCATGAACGAACTGATGCTGACCGCCATCAAGATGGCCGGCGAGGTCTTCGACGATGGCGACGTCAACCAGAATGGCTATGTGATGGCCGGTGAAACCAATCTGATGGAGTTTGCCGAGCTGTCTGACGTGGAAAAGCTGCGGCGGCTGTTCGAGGCCTTCAATCAGAAACGGGATATTCTCCACCTCCTGGATCAGGCCATTGCCGCCGACGGGGTGCAGATCTTCATTGGCGAGGAGTCCGGCTACCGGGTGCTGGATGACTGCAGCGTGGTGACCGCCCCCTACGGTGCGGAAGATGAGGTGGTGGGCGTGCTGGGCGTCATCGGCCCCACCCGAATGGCCTATGAGCGAGTGATCCCAATTGTTGATATGACCGCGCGATTGCTCGGGCATGCCTTGAATTCCCGCCAGTAGGTCCCAGATTCCCCTCAGAAACTTTGCATCCCTCGGTAGTCGCCGAGGCAGAAAATCTTTTTTCTCAAGAGGTTATGGCACATGGCTGAAGAGCAATCTCACGCTCGGGAAGAAGAGCGCGACCCAGTGACGGCGGAAAATGCTGCCGACGATGAGGGCCGTCAGGCCGGCCCGGCCGATCTGGAGGCGGAACTGGCCGAGGCCCGCGAGGCCCTCGAGAATGCCAAGGCCGACAATCTGCGTACCCTGGCCGAGCTGGAAAATGTCCGCAAGCGGGCCCGCCGGGATGTGGAGAACGCCCGCAAGTTCGCAATCGAAAAGCTGGCCGCCGAGCTGCTGGATGTTAAGGACAGCCTGGAGATGGGCCTCAAGGCCGTTGAAGGGGACAATCCTTCCCTGGAGCAGCTCCGCGAGGGCAAGGAAATGACCTTGCGGCAGTTGATCACGGCAATGGAAAAGGTCGGCATTGCCGAGCTCAATCCGGAAGGCGAGCCCTTCAACCCCGAATTCCACGAGGCCATGACCATGCAGGAAAGCGCCGAGCATGAACCCGACTCGGTCATTCACGTGATCCAGAAGGGTTACCTGCTGAATGGCCGTCTGCTCCGGCCCGCTCGCGTGATCGTGGCCAGGTCGCCCGAAGGCGATGCCGATGGGGATTCCGGCGAGGGTGCTTGAAACCGTCGCCGCCGCCCCCATCTAGGCAGGCAGAGAGTATTCCAGTAAGTCATCAGGAATTATCAGCGCATTTTTTGGAGATATGGCTATGTCTAAGATTATCGGCATCGACCTGGGTACCACCAACTCTTGTGTTGCCATCATGGAAGGTGGTGAGACCAAGGTCATTGAAAACAGTGAAGGGGATCGCACCACGCCGTCGATCGTCGCTTTCACCAAGGAAGGCGAGGAACTGGTGGGGCAGTCCGCCAAGCGTCAGGCGGTAACCAACCCCAACAACACCCTGTTCGCGGTCAAGCGCCTGATCGGTCGTCGTTTTGACGATGCCGTGGTGCAGAAGGACATCGACATGGTGCCCTATGAGATCGTCAAGGCCGACAATGGCGATGCCTGGGTACAGGTCAAGGACAAGAAGATGGCACCGCCGGAGATTTCCGCGCGGGTGTTGAAGAAGATGAAGCAGACCGCCGAGGACTATCTGGGTTCGGAAGTCACCGAGGCGGTGATCACCGTGCCGGCCTACTTCAATGACTCCCAGCGCCAGGCAACCAAGGATGCCGGGCGAATCGCCGGTCTGGAAGTGAAGCGGATCATCAATGAGCCCACCGCCGCGGCGCTGGCCTATGGTCTGGACAAGAAGCGCGGTGATCGCAAGGTGGCGGTCTACGACCTGGGTGGTGGCACCTTCGATATCTCCATTATCGAAATCGCCGAAGTGGATGGTGAGCACCAGTTCGAGGTGCTGTCCACCAACGGTGACACCTTCCTGGGTGGTGAGGACTTCGACAAGGCCGTGATCGATTACCTGGCCGCGGAGTTCAAGAAGGAGCAGGGCGTTGATATCCGCAAGGATCCGCTGGCCATGCAGCGCCTCAAGGAAGCGGCCGAGAAGGCCAAGATCGAGCTGTCTTCTTCCCAGCAGACCGAAGTGAATCTGCCCTATATCACCGCCGATGCCGACGGCCCCAAGCACCTGAGCATCAAGATCACCCGGGCCAAGCTGGAATCCCTGGTGGAAGACCTGATCAAGCGCACCATCGAGCCCTGCAAGACGGCCATCAAGGATGCCGGCCTGTCGGTCAACGATGTGGATGACGTGATTCTGGTGGGTGGTCAGACCCGGATGCCCAAGGTGCAGGAAGCGGTCAAGGGCTTCTTCGGCAAGGACCCGCGCAAGGACGTCAACCCCGATGAAGCCGTGGCCGTGGGTGCTGCCATTCAGGGCGGCGTGCTGGGCGGTGACGTCAAGGACGTGCTGCTGCTGGACGTCACGCCCCTGTCCCTGGGGATCGAAACGCTGGGCGGCGTGATGACGAAGCTGATCGAGAAGAACACCACCATCCCTACCAAGGCCAACCAGACCTTCTCCACGGCCGAGGACAACCAGGGTGCGGTGACCGTGCATGTGCTCCAGGGTGAGCGTGAGCAGGCTGCCCAGAACAAGTCCCTGGGCCGCTTCGACCTCACCGACATTCCGCCGGCCCCCCGTGGCGTGCCCCAGATCGAAGTCACCTTCGATATCGACGCCAACGGTATTCTCCATGTGTCCGCCAAGGACAAGGCCACCGGCAAGGAGCAGGGGATCGAGATCAAGTCCTCCGGCGGGCTGTCGGAAGACGAGATCGAAGAGCGGATCCGCGACGCCGAGGCGCATGCGGAAGAGGACAAGCGCTTCAAGGAACTGGTGGAAGTGCGCAACCAGGCCGATGGCCTGATCCACGCCACCCGCAAGTCGCTGGAAGAGCATGGTGACAAGGCCGAGGATGGCGAGAAGGAGCAGATCGAGACGGCGATCTCCGAGCTGGAGGAAGCCATGAAGGGCGAGGACATTGATGCAATCAAGTCCAAGACGGAAGCCCTGACGCAGGCTGCCGGTCAGCTTGCCCAGAAGGCCTATGCGGAACAGGCCGCCGAGGCCGGCGCTGAGGGCGCCGAAGCCGGTGAACAGGCCGAGGGTGAGCAGAAGGACGACGATGTGGTGGACGCGGAATTCGAGGAAGTGAAGGAAAACCGCAAGTAAGCCACCAAGGCGGCAGCATGTGCGGGGGTGTCACCGGGCAGGAGCCCAGGTCGGTGATACCCCCGCGTCTGTGTCTGGAAGCAGGGCCCGGCAGACGGGACAGTTCAGTGGATAACGGGGATCGAAATGTCGAAGCGGGATTATTACGAGGTTCTGGGCGTGGAGAAAGACGCATCGGAGGCCGATATCAAGAAGGCTTACCGGCGTTTGGCCATGAAATACCACCCGGACCGGAACCCCGGCGACGAGGAGGCGGAGAATAGCTTCAAGGAGGTCAAGGAGGCCTATGAGGCCTTGTCGGATCCCCAGAAGCGCGCCGCCTATGATCAGTTTGGGCATGCCGGCGCCGAGGCCGGATTCGGCGGTGCCGGTGGTCCAGGCGGCGGCTTTGGCGGTGCCGAGGCCTTTTCCGATATCTTCGGCGATGTCTTTGGTGACATCTTCGGTGGTGGTGGGCGTCGCGGTGGTGGCCGCCGTGTGTTTCGCGGCGCCGACCTGCGGTATCGCCTGACCATCGATCTCGAGCAGGCGGTGCAGGGGGACACGGTGCAGATTACCGTGCCCACCGCTCGCCATTGCGATACCTGTGACGGCTCCGGCGCCGAACCCGGCAGTCAGCCCGAGACCTGCGATACCTGCGGCGGCATGGGGCAGGTTCGCATGCAGCAGGGCTTTTTCTCCGTCCAGCAGACCTGCCCGGCCTGTGGCGGTGACGGCAAGCTGGTGCGCAATCCCTGCAAGGCCTGTGGCGGTCGCGGCCGGGTTCGGGATGAGAAAAAGCTCTCGGTTCGCATTCCCGAGGGCGTCGACGAGGGTGATCGCATCCGCCTTAGCGGCGAGGGCGAGGCGGGTGAGAATGGTGGCCCGCCCGGGGATCTTTACGTGGAGGTCCATGTTCGACCCCACCCGATCTTCCGTCGTGAAGGCAATGACCTGATCTGTGATGTGCCCATCAATTTCAGTACGGCGGCCCTCGGTGGTCAGGTTGAGGTGCCCACCCTGGACGGGCGGGTTTCCCTCAAGATTCCCGCCGAGACCCAGAGTGGCAAGCTGTTCCGGCTGCGCGGCAAGGGCGTGAAGCCCGTTCGCGGCGGTCCCCGTGGGGACCTGATGTGCCGGGTCATGGTGGAAACCCCGGTGAAGTTGAGCAAGCGCCAGAAGGAGCTGCTTAAGGAATTCGAACAGAGCCTGGAAGACGGGGGCGAGCGCCACAATCCCCGTTCCAGTTCCTGGCTGGACGGGGTCAAGCGTTTTTTCGAGAATCTGGGCTGAGTAGGCAAAGATGCTGAATATCGCAATTGTAGGCGCCTCCGGGCGCATGGGGCGCTCCATCACGGCCTTGGCCGCGGAGGCGCACGATGTGCGCATCAGCGGCGCCCTGGTGCGTCCGGGCAGTCCGGCCGAAGGCACTCGGGTGCTGGGCGTGGAGCGGGTCAACTACAGCAGCGAGCTTTCCCTGGCGCTGGAAGACGCCCATGTGGTGCTGGATTTCTCGGCGCCGGCCTCGGGTGAGCGGGTGGCGGCCTATTGCGCCGAACAGGGCTTGCCCTTGCTGGTGGGTACCACTGGCCTGGCGCCTTCCCAGCGTGCACCGCTCGAGGCGGCTGCCGCCAAGACAGCGGTGCTGCTTGCCCCCAATACCAGTCTCGGCGTCAATCTCCTTCTGGAGCTGGTCCGACGAACGGCGGCGGCCCTGGGCGAGGAATACGACATCGAGATCTTCGAGGCCCACCATGGCCAGAAGGTGGATGCGCCTTCGGGCACGGCCTTGAGATTGGGCGAGGAAGCCGCCGCCGGTCGTGAGCAGCAGCTGGACAGTACGGCGGTCTACCAGCGCAAGGGCCAGACCGGCCACCGGCGGGCAGGGGATATCGGTTTCTCGGTGATGCGCGGCGGTGATATTGCCGGGGAGCACACGGTCTATTTTGCCGGCCCCGGGGAGCGACTGGAACTCACCCATCGGGCTTCCAGCCGTGACACCTTTGCCCGGGGGGCTCTCAACGCGGCTCGCTGGCTGCTGGGTCAGCGGCCGGGTCTGTACGGCATGGAGCATGTGCTCGGAGTCAGCCGGCCCACGGACTAGACCGCCGTGCGTGGACAGGAGCGGGTGGGGTTCACTATAATCTCCGGGGTCGAGAGGCGGTTCCAAGATACATTCCGAACAGCGGGAAGGGTTCCAGGCGAATCTTTCCCGCTTTGTGTATGCGCGGCCCGGCCACAGCCCGTCAAATAACGGCATTCATTCGGGGAATGCGATAGATATTGCGCTCGGTTTCACCCCGAGCAGGAGGAGCCTGTGCGAAAGAAAGCCCTGCTGGCCCTGGCAGACGGGACGGTGTTTCACGGTGAGCTTGCCGGCGCCGACGGTACCACCGTGGGTGAGGTGGTTTTCAACACCGCCATGACCGGGTACCAGGAGATCCTCACGGATCCTTCCTATGCCCGTCAGTTGGTGACCCTGACCTATCCCCATGTGGGTAATGTGGGTGCCAATCCCCTGGATCTGGAGTCAGAGGGTGTGCAGGCGGCCGGGCTGATTATTCGTGATCTGCCCCTGACGGCCAGCAGCTGGCGCTGTGAGCAGAGCCTGGATGCCTGGCTGCGCGACGAGAACTGCGTCGCCATTGCCGGCATCGATACCCGCAAGCTGACCCGAATCATTCGTGATGGCGGGGCACAGGCCGCCTGCATCAGCAGCGAGCTGGAGCCGGAAGCGGCGATTGCCAGGGCGCGTGAATTCCCCGGCCTCAAAGGCATGGACCTGGCCCAGGTGGTGAGCACGGAAAAGCGCTATAGCTGGGAAGAAGGCGTCTGGTCCCTGGAGGACAACGCTTTCCAGCCGGCCGGTGAATCACGCTTTCATGTCGTTGCCTATGACTTCGGGGTCAAGCGCAACATCCTGCGTTTGCTGGTGGACAGTGGTTGCCGGGTGACCGTGGTTCCCGCGACGACCCCCGCCGAGGAAGTGCTGGCCATGGCGCCCGATGGGGTCTTCCTGTCCAATGGCCCGGGTGACCCGGAACCCTGTGACTATGCCATCGCCGCAACCCGACGCTTTCTCGAGGAAGGCATCCCCCTGTTCGGTATCTGCCTGGGCTATCAGTTGCTGGGTCTCGCGGTGGGAGGTCGGTCGGTGAAGATGAAGTTCGGACATCACGGGGCCAACCACCCGGTCCTCGACGTGGAATCCGGGCGGGTTCTGATCACCAGCCAGAATCACGGCTTTGCCATCGAAGAGGATGGCCTGCCGGACCCGGTCCGGGTGACCCATCGCTCACTGTTTGATCAAACCCTGCAGGGCATCGAGCACCGGGACTGTCCTGCCTTCGGGTTTCAGGGGCATCCCGAGGCCAGTCCGGGACCCCATGATGCCCGACCGCTCTTCGAGCGCTTTGTGGAGATGATGGCCGGCCACCAGGCCCGTGATCGCGCCCGCGCCTGAGCAGCGACGCAAGCGAGATTTGGTACCCGCGCCAACGGGGCGCGGGTGACAGTTCCTGATTATCGAGCCAGAGACCAGATGCCCAAAAGAAGCGATATCGAAACCATCCTGATCATTGGTGCCGGCCCCATTGTCATCGGTCAGGCCTGTGAGTTCGACTACTCCGGCGCTCAGGCCTGCAAGGCCCTGCGCGAGGAGGGCTATCGCGTCGTTCTGGTCAATTCCAATCCGGCCACCATCATGACCGATCCGGAGATGGCCGATGCCATTTACATCGAGCCCATCCACTGGCGCACGGTTGCCGGGATCATCGAGAAGGAGCGCCCCGACGCGGTGCTGCCCACCATGGGCGGGCAGACGGCGCTCAACTGTGCCCTGGACCTGTATCGGGAAGGTGTGCTTGAGCGCTTTGGGGTGGAAATGATCGGTGCCAGCCGGGACGCCATCGACATGGCCGAGGATCGGGACCGCTTCCGTCGTGCCATGGACGATATCGGACTGGAATCTCCCCGGGCCTTGCTGGCCCATGACATGGATGAAGCCTGGGCCGCACAGAAGGAAATCGGCTTCCCCGCCATCATTCGCCCCTCATTCACCATGGGTGGCAGCGGCGGCGGCATTGCCTATAACCGCGAGGAGTTCCAGGAAATCTGTGACCGCGGGCTGGATCTGTCGCCCACCAACGAGGTGCAGATCGAGGAGTCGGTGCTCGGCTGGAAAGAATATGAAATGGAGGTGGTGCGGGACCGCAATGACAACTGCATCATCATCTGCTCCATTGAAAACATTGATGCCATGGGCGTGCACACCGGGGATTCGGCTACGGTGGCGCCGGCGCAGACACTCACCGACAAGGAATACCAGATCATGCGTGACGCCTCCATCCGGGTGTTGCGCAAGATTGGCGTGGAGACGGGTGGGTCCAATGTGCAGTTTGCGGTCAATCCCGAGAACGGTCGCCTGGTGGTGATCGAGATGAATCCCCGGGTTTCGCGTTCGTCGGCACTGGCGTCCAAGGCGACCGGTTTTCCCATTGCCAAGGTGGCGGCCAAGCTGGCGGTTGGTTACACCCTGGATGAGTTGCGCAATGAAATCACGGGTGGGGTGACGCCGGCCTCATTCGAGCCCAGCATCGATTACGTGGTCACCAAGCTGCCACGCTTTACCTTCGAGAAGTTCCCGCAGGCCAAGCGCCGGCTCACCACCCAGATGAAATCGGTTGGCGAGGCCATGGCCGTGGGGCGGACCTTCCAGGAGAGTTTTCAGAAGGCCCTGCGCAGCCTGGAAATCGACGCCGACGGCCTTTTGCCCAAGCTTACCGGTGAGGGCGAAGAGGATCTGGATAATCTGCGCGGCGAGCTGCGCGATCCGGGGCCGGATCGCCTCTGGTATCTGGCCGATGCCTTTCGGGTCGGGCTCGAGATGGACGAAGTACAGTCACTGACCGGCATCGACCCCTGGTTCCTGGTCCAGGTCGCGGATCTGGTGGCCGAGGAGAATCGCATCAAGGGTCTGGGCCTGGCCTCACTGGACGCCGACCACCTCCGTCGCCTCAAGCGCAAGGGTTTTGCCGACAGCCGTCTGGCCAGCCTGCTGGGCTGTGACGAAGGGGCCCTGCGTGCCCATCGCCATGAGCTGGGTGTGCGGCCGGTTTACAAGCGGGTGGACTCCTGTGCCGCGGAGTTCGAGGCCACCACTGCCTATATGTATTCCACCTACGAGGAAGAATGCGAGTCCCGCCCCAGCGAGCGACGCAAGATCATGATTCTGGGTGGCGGGCCCAACCGCATCGGCCAGGGCATTGAGTTCGACTACTGCTGCGTCCATGCGGCACTCGCCCTGCGCGAGGATGGTTTCGAAACCATCATGGTCAACTGCAATCCGGAGACGGTGTCCACCGACTATGACACCTCCGATCGGCTCTATTTCGAGCCGCTGACGCTGGAGGATGTGCTTGAGATCGTCGCCACCGAGAAGCCGGAAGGGGTGATTGTCCAGTTTGGTGGTCAGACACCGTTGAAGCTGGCCCGGGATCTGGAAGCTGCGGGGGTGCCGATTATCGGTACCACGCCTGATTCCATTGATCTGGCCGAGGACCGTGAGCGTTTTCAGCAGTTGGTCAACCGACTCAATCTCAGCCAACCGCCGAACCGCACCGCGCGCACGGCAGGCGAGGCCATTCGCCTGGCGGCCGAGATCGGCTACCCCCTGGTGGTTCGTCCTTCTTATGTCCTCGGCGGCCGAGCCATGGAAGTGGTTTTCAATGAGGATGACCTGATCGAGTACATCGAGAACGCGGTCAAGGTATCCAACGACTCGCCGGTTCTGCTGGATCGTTTCCTGGAAGAGGCGGTGGAAGTGGATGTGGATGCCGTCTCCGATGGCGATACCGTGGTGATCGGCGGGGTGATGGAACACGTGGAGCAGGCGGGGGTCCATTCCGGGGATTCGGGCTGTTCACTGCCCCCCAATAGCCTGGACGAGAATATCCAGGGGGAAATCCGCGAACAGATGAAGGCGCTGGCCCGTGAGCTTCATGTGGTGGGCCTGATGAATGCCCAGTTTGCCGTTCGGGGCCAGGAAATATTCCTGCTTGAGGTCAACCCAAGGGCTTCGCGTACCGTGCCTTTTGTTTCCAAGGCCGTGGGCGTGCCCCTGGCGAAGGTTGCCGCTCGGGCCATGGCGGGACGAAGCCTGGCCGAGCAGGCTGTAACCGAGGAGCGGCTGCCCCGCTATTATTCGGTCAAGGAATCCGTCTTTCCCTTTGCCAAGTTCCCGGGTGTGGACCCCATCCTGGGGCCCGAGATGAAGTCCACCGGCGAGGTCATGGGGGTAGGGCGCAGTTTCGGCGAAGCCTATGCCAAGGCACAGCTGGGCGCGGGGATGGACCTGCCCCGCGGTGGTCGTGCCTTCATCAGTGTTCGCGATCCGGACAAGCCGGCCGCCATCGAGCTGTCCCGGCTCCTGGTGGAACGGGACTTCGAACTGGTTGCCACCAAGGGTACGGCACAGGCTCTGGAAGAGGCGGGGATTCCGGTCAAGTCGGTCAACAAGGTCCGTGAGGGGCGGCCGCATATCGTCGACATGATCAAGAACGACGAGATTACGCTGATCGTTAACACCACCGAAGGCAAGAAAGCCATTCGGGAATCTCATTCCATTCGCAGTGAGGCGGTTCATCGCAAGGTCGTCTACTACACGACCATTGCCGCCGGACGGGCCACCTGTCTGGCCATGGATCATATGGACGTCGCTGACGTTAACCGTCTGCAGGATCTGCATCAGGAGTACAGTCAATGAAGAGAACGCCACTGACCGTAAGAGGCGCAGAGCGTCTTAAAGCGGAGCTGAAAAAGCTCAAGACCGAGGATCGGCCCAGGGTGGTAAACGCCATTGCCGAGGCCCGAGAGCATGGTGATCTCAAGGAGAATGCCGAGTATCACGCTGCCCGTGAAGAACAGGGATTGATTGAGGCGCGAATCAAGGATATCGAGGCCAAGCTGTCCACTGCCGAAATCATTGACGTGACCAAGGTGAATGCCCAAGGCAAGGTCATTTTTGGCGCCACGGTGGATGTCTATGACGAGGCCAGCGACAGCGAGGTCACTTATCAGATCGTTGGCGAGGACGAGGCCGACATCAAGGAGGGCTTGCTGTCAGTCAACTCGCCCATTGCCCGTGCCCTGATCGGCAAGGAAGAGGGTGACGAGTGCGAGGTGGAGACCCCCGGCGGTTTGCGCCGCTACGAGATCGTCGAGGTGCGTTACCAATAAGGCCGTGCCCGGGGCCGCCGGCCGGGAGGCTCAGGAGGCAAGGGCTCAGGAGGCCAGGGCGCGCCGGGAGTGGCCGGGCCCGGGCAGTTCAATCCGGGGCTTTTCCGGGTGAGGACGGTAGAGCACGGCCACATGCCCGATGCGTTGCACCAGGGTCGCGCCGGTTCGCTCGCAGATCTCGGCAATCATGTTGCTGCGCTCTTCCCGGTCACCGGCCACGATGCGTGTCTTGATCAGCTCGTGATCATTGAGGCCCCGCTCAATCTCGGCCAGTACCGCTTCGGTAAGGCCATTGGCGCCGGTCTGGACGATGGGGCGCCGGTGATGGGCCAGACGCTTGAGGTGTTTTTTCTGGGCTTCGCCCAGGGGCTTGCTCTGATTGCTCACGGTGTCGACGGACTCGTGTTGCGAAACTGAGCGCCTATTCTGAGGCCAGCAGCGGGCTTTGGCAAACCCCGCAGGATGAAATCATGGGACGCAAGAGTAGCAGCCGGCGGTGGCTGCGGGAGCATCACAGCGATGAGCACGTGTTGCGGGCCCGGCGCGAGGGCTGGCGCTCCCGTGCCGCCTTCAAGCTGGAGGAGATCGACCGCAAGGATCGCTTGCTCAAGCCCGGCATGACGGTGGTGGACCTGGGGGCGGCGCCCGGCGGCTGGACCCAGTATGTAGCCCGAAAACTGGACGGCAAGGCTCGGATCTTCGCCCTGGACCGTCTGCCCATGGACAGCTTTACAGGCACCCGCTTCATTCAGGGGGATTTCACCGAGCAGGCGGTGCTGGACGCCCTGCTGGCGGAACTGGGCGAGGATCGCTCGGTAGACCTTGTGCTTTCGGATATGGCCCCCAATATGAGTGGTATGAAGGGCGTGGATCAGCCTGCTGCCATGTATCTGGCCGAACTGGCCCTGGATCTGGCCGCACAGGTGCTGCGCCCTGGCGGTGACTTTCTGGTCAAGACTTTCCAGGGGGAGGGTTTCGACGAATTTCTGGCGGATCTGCGCAGCCGTTTCGGGAAAGTGCAGGTGCGTAAGCCCAAGGCGTCCCGGGATCGTTCCCCGGAGGTCTATCTATTGGCCCGGAACTACCGGGTAGTGTAGTGTCTAAAACGGTGTCAAAGGCCGCATTTTGCGGCGTTTTGCCCCAAATTCACGTCTTTGAATGCGCCGTGAGCGCGTGGAGTCGAGCTTGAGCGAACTGGCCAAGAATCTGATTATCTGGATCATCATTGCAGTGATCCTGATGGCCCTGTTCAACAACATGGGCCCGGAACAGGAGGCTGTCGAGGAGCTGAGTTATTCCCAGTTCCGCAGTGAGATGCGCCAGGGCAATCTGGAATCGGTCACCTTTGAGGGCCAGAAGATCCAAGGTGTGCTCTATACCGGCGACCAGATCCGGACCACCAATCCGGAGAGCGATAACACCGCCCTGATCGGCGAGCTGGAAGATTACGGAGTGGAGATCGCCGCCAAGGAAGAGGAGCGGGGCTCGGTGTTCTGGCAAATCTTCCTGTCCTGGACGCCCTTCCTATTGCTGATTGCCATCTGGATTTACTTCATGCGCCAGATGCAGGGGGGTGGTGCCGGCGGCAAGGGCGCCATGTCCTTTGGCAAGAGCAAGGCGCGCATGCTCAATGATGAGCAGGTCAATGTTCGCTTCACGGATGTGGCCGGCTGTGACGAGGCCAAGGAAGAGGTCACCGAGCTTGTCGACTTCCTCAAGGATCCAAGCAAGTTCCAGCGCCTGGGGGGCAAGATTCCCAAGGGCGTGCTGATGGTCGGTCCGCCCGGCACGGGTAAGACCCTGCTGGCCCGCGCCATTGCCGGCGAGGCGGGCGTGCCCTTTTTCACCATCTCGGGTTCCGATTTTGTCGAGATGTTCGTGGGTGTGGGCGCGTCCCGTGTCCGTGACATGTTCGAACAGGCCAAGAAGCATGCGCCCTGCATCATCTTCATTGATGAGCTGGACGCCGTGGGTCGCCAGCGAGGCGCCGGTCTTGGCGGTGGTCATGACGAGCGCGAACAGACCCTCAACCAGATGCTGGTGGAAATGGACGGTTTCGAGGGCCACGAGGGCGTGATCGTGATCGCGGCCACCAACCGTCCTGACGTATTGGACAAGGCGCTGTTGCGTCCCGGCCGTTTTGACCGCCAGGTGGTGGTCGGCTTGCCCGACGTTCGGGGTCGTGAGCAGATTCTGGGCGTTCATCTGCGCAAGGTGCCGGCCGATGAAAGTGTGGAGCCGCGCCTCATTGCCCGAGGGACCCCAGGCTTTTCCGGTGCGGACCTGGCCAATCTCGTCAACGAGGCCGCCCTGTTTGCGGCCCGGGCCAATGACAAGTACGTCACCATGGAGCACCTGGAAAAGGCCAAGGACAAGATCATGATGGGCGCCGAGCGCCGGTCCATGGTCATGAACGAGGAAGACAAGCGACTGACCGCCTATCACGAGGCGGGGCATGCCATCGTCGGCCGTCTGGTGCCGGACCATGACCCGGTCTACAAGGTCTCCATCATTCCCCGTGGGCGTGCCCTGGGTGTGACCATGTTCCTTCCCGAGGAAGATGAATACAGCCAGAGCAAGCAGAAGCTGGAAAGTCGGATCTCCAGCCTGTTCGGTGGTCGCATCGCGGAAGAGCAGATCTATGGGGCGGAGAAGGTGACCACCGGTGCCTCCAACGATATCGAGGTGGCCACCAATATTGCCCGCAAGATGGTCACCAAATGGGGGCTGTCGGACAAGCTGGGCCCGCTTTCCTACGAGGAAGACGACGGCGAGGTCTTCCTGGGTCGGGAAATGCAGCAGCGGCACAGCAACATGTCGGATGAAACCGCTCGTGCCATTGATGCCGAGATCCGCGCCATCATAGATCGCAACTACGATCGGGCAGAGAAACTGCTTCGGGAGCACGAGGACAAGCTTCACACCATGGCCGAGGCCCTGATGCAGTACGAGACCATTGATGCCGGCCAGATTGATCAAATCATGGCTGGCCGTGAGCCGGGCCCGCCGGCCGGCTGGAGCGATCCTTCCGGCGATGGCGGTGACGGTGGTCAGCAAGCCGGTGACCAGGAGTCCTCCCGGGATGGCGATGATCCCGAAGGGGAGCCCGCCAGCCAGCACTGAAGCCGGCGCGCTGAGCGGGATTTGATGTGATGCAGCGGGAGTGGCGCAAGCCACTCCCGCTTTCTATTGCCTGAGGTCACCCGCGACCGGGGCTGGTATCATTGGCGGTTTATCGGAACGGGAGAGAGTCGGATGATGCTGCAGTGTGGAAAGGGTCGCCTGGACCTGAGCCGCCCGCACATCATGGGCATACTCAATGTCACCCCGGACTCCTTTTCGGATGGTGGCCGCTTCATTGAGCCGTCCAGGGCACTGGATCATGCCCGGCAGATGATGGCCGAGGGCGCGGATATCATTGATATCGGCGGAGAATCCACCCGTCCGGGGGCGGAGGCCGTTTCCGAAGAGGATGAGCTGGCTCGTGTGCTGCCGATCCTGGAAATCCTCAAATCGGAGACCGATGTCCCGGTGTCGGTGGATACCAGCAAGCCCGGGGTGATGCGTCGGGTGATCGCGGCGGGCGCGGATATCATCAACGATGTCAGGGGCTTCCAGGACCCGCAAGCTGTCGAAGCGGTGGCGGATAGTCAGGTCGGGCTTTGCATCATGCATATGCTCGGCGAACCGCGCACCATGCAGTCCGATCCTCGCTACCGGGAGGTGGTCCGAGAAATCCGCGGCTTCCTGATGGACCAGGCGGCGGTGCTGATGGACGCCGGCGTGGATCGACACCGAATCATGATTGATCCGGGATTCGGCTTCGGCAAGACACTGGAGCACAATCTGACCCTGCTGCGTGAATTGGGGGCTTTTTCCGCCAGTGCTTTTCCCGTCCTGGTGGGCATGTCACGTAAGTCCATGATCGGCAAGGTCATCGATCGGCCGGTGGAGGAGAGGGTGCATGGCAGTGTGGCCGTGGCCAGCCTGGCCGCCTGGTTGGGCGCGTCGGTGGTGCGGGTTCATGATGTGGCCGCCACCCGTGACGCACTGGCCATGATTCAGGCCGTGAAAGCGACCGCCCCGGCCTGAAACCTTCGCCCTGAATCAGAGGTGTTGCATGGAACGACGCTATTTCGGAACTGACGGTATTCGAGGCCCGGTGGGTCCACGGCCCATGTCGGCTGACCTGGTCCTCAAGCTGGGTTGGGCCGCCGGACGTGTGCTCGGGGGCGGTCATGGCGGGCGGGTGCTGATCGGCCGTGATACCCGGGTCTCCGGCGACATGCTGGAGTCCGCCCTGGAGGCCGGGCTGGTCAGTGCCGGCGTTTCAGTAAGCCTGCTGGGCGTTCTGCCCACGCCGGGCATTGCCTATCTCACTCGCGCCCTGGGTGCGCGGGCCGGCATTGTCATCAGTGCCTCCCATAATCCTTTCGAGGACAATGGGATCAAGTTCTTCGGCCCCGATGGGCGAAAGCTGGATGACCAGACCGAGTTGGCCATGGAGTCGGCCCTCGATGAGGCCTTCTCGACCGTGCCGGCGGCGCGGCTGGGCATGGCCCAGCGTGTGGAAGACGCCGGCGGCCGCTATGTGGAGTTCTGCAAGAACGCCGCGCCCACCGGGCTCCGCCTGGATGGGCTTCGAATCGTTCTCGACTGTGCCAATGGGGCCGCCTGGCGGGTGGGGCCGTCAGTGCTGCGGGAATTGGGCGCCGAGGTCATTGCCCTGGGTGATGAGCCCGATGGTTACAACATCAATAGTGGTTGTGGCTCCACCGAGCCGGCCGCCATGCAGGCTGCCGTTCGGGATCACGGTGCGCATCTGGGTATTGCCCTGGACGGCGATGCCGACCGGGTGATCATGGCGGATGAGACCGGCACGATTCGTGATGGCGACGAGCTGCTTTACATCATTGCCCGCAGCCGCCAGGCGGCCGGGCAGTTGCGCGGCCCGGTGGTAGGGACGGTAATGACCAATCTCGGGGTGGAGCATGCCCTGGGGGCCCTGGGGATTGATTTTCGCCGGGCCCGGGTCGGCGACCGCTACGTGTTGGGCCAGATGGACAAGCATGGCGGCCTGATTGGTGGAGAGTCCTCCGGCCACATCATCTGTCTGGATCGAACCACCACCGGGGATGGGTTGGTTTCCGCCCTCCAGGTGCTGGCGGAGATGGTCCGCTCGGAGCAGTCCCTGGCCAGCCTGTGTCAGGGGGTCGAGAAGTACCCGCAGCGGCTTGTGAACGTGCGAGTGGAACACAAGGGCAGCGCGCTTGAGAGTCGTGAACTGGCGGATGCGCGCAAGGCTGCGGAGCAGGCCCTGGGGGATTCCGGCCGGATTCTCATTCGCGCCTCCGGGACCGAGCCTCTGATCCGGGTCATGGTGGAGGGGCAGGACGTGGAAATGGTTGCCCGTCTGGCCGATGAGCTGGCGGAGGCGGTCGCCGCCGGCTCCGGGGAAGCCTCGGCTTCGGCCTGAAACAGCGGAGCAGAAGGCGGCCTGGATTGATTTGTCGCCCTTGAACATGTAAAGTCTCGCGCCGCCGGCCGCCCGCTTTTGCGGTGATGAGGCCGGCCACGCCAGGCCGGGTGTTTAACCCGGTATTTTTCTTTCGGCCCAGGGCTTTCGCCGCTCTTGAGTACGCGGGTCAGGGCCGTGGCAGCAGAGCAGAATCGGGAGGCAGCATGCGACAGCCATTTGTCGCTGGCAACTGGAAGATGAACGGCAGCCGGGACGACGCCGGTCGCTTGTTGGAGGATCTGGTGCAGGGCCTGACCCCGGCAGCCCGGGAAGTGGTGGTATGCCCGCCTTATGTCTATCTGGCAGATGCCGCGCGCATTCTCAAGGGCTCCGAGATTGCCTTGGGTGCCCAGAATGTTTCCGAAGAGGAGTCCGGCGCATTTACCGGTGAAGTTGCCGCATCCATGCTGCAGGATTTCGACTGCCGCTATGTCATTGTCGGGCATTCTGAGCGCCGTGGTCTGTTTGGCGAGAGCAACGAGATCGTCGCGCGCAAGTTCATGGCCGCCGCTCGCCAGGGTCTTCGTCCCATCCTCTGTGTGGGAGAGACGCTCGAGCAGCGGGAACAGGATGTTACCGAGCAGGTCATTCGCGAGCAGCTGGACGCTGTGCTGGAGGCGGCCGGTGTGCATGCCTTCGTCGAGGCGGTTGTGGCCTATGAGCCGGTGTGGGCCATCGGGACCGGGCAGACAGCCTCCCCGGAGCAGGCCCAGGCGGTTCATGCCATGATTCGTGCCCGAGTGGCCGAAGTGGATGATACAATTGCGGGCAAGTTGCGAATCGTCTACGGCGGCAGTGTCAAGGCCAGTAACGCCGACGAGTTGTTCGCCATGCCTGATATCGATGGGGGTCTGATCGGTGGAGCCTCTCTGGACGCCGACAGTTTCTTGAGTATTTGTGAGTCAGCCATTCCGGCTGACGGGAAATGATCTGGAATTCGACATGCTTATCAGCGCTTTGCTAGTGCTTCATGTGATCGTGGCCATCGTCATCATCGTGGCCGTTCTTCTTCAGCAAGGGCAGGGTGCCAATGCGGGTGCCGCCTTTGGTGCCGGTTCTTCGGGTACCGTGTTTGGTGCTCGTGGCGCGGCCAGCTTTCTCAGTCGTCTGACGGCGGTGTTGGCGGCGGTGTTCATGCTTAACAGCACGGCGCTGGCCTGGATTGCTGCCCGTGATGTGGGTGAGCCTGGTTCCCTGCTTGAGCGGATCGAGCCGGTACCGCAGTTGCAGGAAGAGCTTGTTCCCGAAGATGAGGAAGACGAGAACGAGCGCGATGAAGACGAGCTGGATCTGCCGCCCCCGGATAGTCACTGAAAGGCTGTATCAGGGGTGCCTGAATCGGTCCGAACATGCTAGAATTCGGGCCTTCGTTGAGACCCTGTCTCAGTGAGCCAGCAAGAGTAAATGCCGAAGTGGTGGAATTGGTAGACACGCTGTCTTGAGGGGGCAGTGGCCTAACGGCCGTGCCGGTTCGAGTCCGGCCTTCGGCACCATTTCCAGGAAGCCGCCCGAACTCCGGGCGGTTTCTGCAAGAGCCAAGGGAAGATCCTGAAGGGATGCCCCAATGGATCGACCCGCGGCGCCAGTTCAGGGCCATCAGCCGAACCCGGATCCACCCGGGTTCCTGTGCTGGTTGACCTGGGTCAAGGTTACCCGGGGCTGAAGCAGGTAGTTTTTGCTGCCTTCAGCTATAAGCCCCTTCATCTGACTCTGGGACGCGGGAACATGCTGGAAAATTACATCCCCATCCTTATCTTTCTGGGAATCTCCACGGGGCTTGGTGTGGTGCTGCTGCTGGTGGGGGTCATCCTCGGCCCGCAGAATCCCGACGCCGAGAAAAACTCTCCCTATGAGTGTGGCTTCGAGGCCTTCGAAGACACCCGCATGAAATTTGATGTCCGCTATTACCTGGTGGCCATCCTGTTCATTATCTTTGACCTGGAAATCGCTTTCCTCTTTCCCTGGGCCGTGGCCCTGGACGGGATCGGCATGTTCGGTTTCCTGGCCATGATGATCTTCCTTGCCGTGCTTGTTGTCGGCTTCATTTATGAGTGGAAGAAAGGTGCGCTGGAATGGGAGTAGAAAACGGCGTAATGGAACGCGGCTTTGTCACCACCTCGGTTG
Organism: Natronospira elongata; assembly: GCF_034931365.1. Taxonomy (NCBI): domain Bacteria; kingdom Pseudomonadati; phylum Pseudomonadota; class Gammaproteobacteria; order Natronospirales; family Natronospiraceae; genus Natronospira; species Natronospira elongata. The sequence goes on along the minus strand of NZ_JAYGII010000015.1, from coordinate 50,161 downwards.
ACAAGCTCTACAACTGGGCTCGTACCGGTTCCATGTGGCCCATGACATTCGGTCTGGCCTGCTGTGCAGTGGAAATGATGCATGCCGGCGCCGCCCGTTATGACATGGACCGTTTTGGAGTGCTCTTCCGGCCGAGTCCCAGGCAGTCGGACGTGATGATCGTTGCCGGCACTCTGTGTAACAAGATGGCCCCCGCGCTGCGCAAGGTCTATGACCAGATGGCCGAGCCCCGCTGGGTGATCTCCATGGGGTCCTGCGCCAACGGTGGCGGCTATTATCACTACTCCTATGCAGTAACCCGCGGCTGTGACCGAGTTGTTCCGGTGGATATTTATGTCCCCGGATGTCCGCCGTCCGCCGAGCAGTTGCTGTACGGCATCATTCAGCTGCAGAACAAGATTCGACGTACCAACACCATCGCCCGCTGATCAGGTCGCTATCATGAGCAAGTGGATTGATTCCCTGCACGAGGCGGTTACGGACCGTTTCGGCGACAAACTGAAGCGCGTGGACAGCCACGCCGGTGAGCTCACCTACGAGGTGGCGCCGGAGGATTTGCTGGAAGTCTGTCGCGCTCTCAGGGACGAAAAGCCTTTCAATTTCGAACAGGCCATGGATGTATGTGGAGTCGACTATCTTGCCTATGGCAAGAGTCAGTGGGCTACCGACAAGAGTACCTCCATGGGCTTTAGCCGTGGGGTGGAGCGCACTGCCACTCACGCTTTTGCCTCTGCCGACGAAGCCGATGACATGGAAAAGCGCTTCGCGGTGGTTTACCACCTGCTGTCCGTGTCCCGAAATCAGCGGCTGCGTCTTCGGTGCTGGTGCCCGCCTCAGGATCCGCCGGTCATTGATTCGGTTTGCGAAATCTGGAGTGGTGCGAACTGGTTTGAACGGGAGACCTTCGATCTCTTCGGAATCCTCTTCAAGGGGCATCCGGATCTGAGAAGGATTCTCACGGATTACGGCTTTGTCGGTCATCCCTTCCGCAAGGACTTCCCCCTGATCGGCAACGTCGAAGTACGTTACGACCCGGAAAAGCGGCGCGTGGTCTATCAGCCGGTTTCCATCGAACCCCGTACCACGGTGCCCAAGGTGATCCGTGAAGATCACCAGTACGTGGAAGGCTTCAAGGAGTCGTCCCGCGATGCCTGAGATTCAAAGCTACACAATGAACTTCGGTCCGCAGCACCCGGCGGCTCACGGTGTGCTTCGGCTGATCCTGGAGATGGAAGGGGAGGTCATCCGCCGCGTTGATCCCCATATCGGCTTGCTGCACCGGGCGACCGAGAAGCTGGCCGAGAACAAGCCCTACAATCACAGCATCGGCTACATGGACCGTCTCGACTACGTGTCCATGATGTGCAATGAGCATGCCTATGTGATGGCCATCGAAAAACTGATGGGTATCGAGGCCCCCATTCGCGCCCAGTACATTCGTGTGCTCTACGATGAGTTGACCCGGATTGCCAATCACTTGCTCTGGATTGGTGCTCATGGCCTCGATATCGGCGCCATGACGGTCTTCCTCTACGCCTTCCGCGAGCGGGAAGACATTATGGATATGTACGAGGCGGTCTCCGGTGCTCGCATGCACGCCGCTTACTACCGTCCGGGCGGTGTCTATCGTGATCTGCCCGACAGCATGCCCAAGTACGATTATTCCAAGTGGCGCAGCAAGAAGGACGTGGATCGCCGTAACGAGGTACGGGAAGGTTCCCTGCTGGATTTCATCGAGGATTTCGTTGATCGCTTTCCGGGTTGCGTTGATCAGTATGAGACCCTGCTGACCGATAACCGGATCTGGAAGCAGCGTACCGTTGGTATTGCCGAAGTAAGCCCGGAGCGCGCTCTGCAGCTGGGCTTCTCCGGCCCCATGCTGCGTGGCTCCGGCATTGAGTGGGATCTGCGCAAGAAGCAGCCCTATGAAGTTTATGACCGTCTGGATTTCCAGATTCCCGTAGGCGCCAATGGTGACTGTTACGACCGCTATCTGGTGCGCATCGAGGAGATGCGTCAGTCAGCCAAGATCGCCAAGCAATGCATCAAGTGGCTGCGTGAGAATCCCGGGCCGGTGATCGTGGATGATCACAAGGTCGCCCCGCCCAAGCGCTGGGAAATGAAGGAAAGCATGGAAGCGCTGATCCACCACTTCAAGCTCTTCACCGAGGGCTATGTCTTGCCCGAGGGAGAGGTCTACGCTGCGGTGGAGCAGCCCAAGGGCGAGTTTGGTATCTACCTGGTCTCTGACGGCGCCAATAAGCCCTATCGGGTGAAGATTCGCGCATCGGGCTTTGCCCACCTGGCTGCCATGGATGAAATGTGCCGGGGCCATATGCTGGCGGACCTGGTCGCCGTGATTGGTACACAGGATATCGTTTTCGGGGAGATTGACCGGTGAAGTACAAGGCCACCAAGGAATTCCTGCCCGAGGACATGCGGGCCTATATTGATCGCTGCATTGCCAAGTATCCCGAAGGGCAGCAGCGCTCGGCGGTACTTGACGCCCTGCGTGAAGCACAGCATCACAACGGTGGTTATCTCACCGAGGAATGGATGGATGCGGTGGCGGATCATCTTCAGCTTCCACCCATTGATGTCTATGAGGTAGCCACCTTCTATTCCATGTTCGAAACCAAGCCGGTGGGTCGCAACAAGATTTCCATCTGCACCAATATCAGTTGCATGCTCAATGGCTCTGATCAGATCGTGGAGCATGTAGAGAACAAGCTGGGCGTCAAGGTTGGCCAGACCACGGAAGACGGCCGCGTCTTTCTCAAGTGTGAGGAAGAGTGTCTGGCTGCCTGCAAGGGTGCGCCCATGATGATGGTTAACCACGAATACCACGAAGATCTGACCATCGAGAAGGTGGACAAGATCATCGATTCCCTGGAGTAAGTGGGATGTCGGATACCTCGATCTGCTACAAGACGCTGGGCCACGACAAGCCATACAGTCTTGAGACCTATCTCAAGCTGGGTGGTTATGAGGCCTGGAAAAAGATCCTGAAGGAGAAGATCTCGCCCGAGGATGTGGTTGAGGAGGTCAAGGCCTCCGGTCTCCGCGGGCGGGGTGGGGCAGGTTTCCCCACCGGTCTCAAGTGGAGCTTCATGCCTCGGGATTTTCAGGGGCAGAAGTATGTAGTCTGTAACTCGGATGAAAGTGAGCCCGGGACCTGCAAGGACCGGGATATCCTTCGTTACAACCCCCACGCCGTGATCGAGGGCATGGCCATCGGTGGCTATGCCATGGGCGCTACCGTGGGCTACAACTACATCCGGGGCGAGTTCGAGCATGAGCCCTATCGACGCTTCGTCGATGCGCTCAAGGAAGCCTACGAGGCTGGGCTCCTGGGCAAGAATATTTTTGGCTCCGGCGTGAATTTCGATCTTTACGATCATCTCGGCGCTGGTGCCTATATCTGTGGTGAAGAGACGGCGTTGCTTGATTCCCTGGAAGGGAAGAAGGGCCTGCCCCGATTCAAGCCCCCGTTTCCGGCCCAGAAAGGCCTGTATGGTCAGCCCACCACGGTCAATAACACGGAGTCCTTTGCCCAGGTCCCGGACATCATTCGCAATGGCGCGGACTGGTTCAAGGCATTCGGTACCGAAAAGAGTGGCGGGCTCAAGTGCTTCTCGGTCAGCGGTCATGTAAGCAAGCCGGGTAACTTCGAGATTCCCCTGGGGACACCGTTCAAGGACCTGCTGGAGATGGCTGGCGGCATTCGCGATGGTCGAAAGCTGAAAGCGGTTATCCCCGGCGGCTCGTCGGTGCCGGTTGTTCGTGGCGAGGACATGCTGAAAGCGAACATGGATTATGAATCCGTGCAGGAAGCAGGCTCCATGCTGGGCTCCGGTGCGGTTATCATCATGGATGACAGTACCTGCATGGTTCGTGCCCTTGAATGCATTTCTCGCTTCTACTTCGCCGAGTCCTGTGGGCAGTGCACGCCCTGTCGTGAAGGCACCGGCTGGTTGAACCGGGTGCTGCGGCGGATGCTGGCGGGGCAGGGGCGTCCCTCGGACCTGGAGCTGCTGGAGAGTGCCGCCAACGGCATCATGGGGCACACCATCTGTGCTCTGGGTGATGCAGCGGCCATGCCGGTCAAGAGCTTCCTGGACCGCTTCCGTGACGAATTCGAGTATCTGGTTGAGAACGGCCGCCCCATGGTGGGTCCGGCTCGTCCGGCCCTGCCCGAGGCCGGGCCGCACAACATGGGTTTTGCGGTCTGAACCATAAAGAGTGCCTGACCCGCTCAATGCAACGGGTCCCTGTATAGATGCGAACGGATATGAGTGACGACACCGTCAAGTTTGAAATCAACGGCAAGCCGGTGGAAGGCCGGAAAGGCCAGATGGTCATCGAGGTGGCTGACCAGTACGGTGAGCGCATCCCGCGCTTCTGCTATCACCGTAAGCTGTCGGTTGCGGCCAACTGCCGCATGTGCCTGGTGGAAGTGGAGAAGGCGCCGAAGCCCATGCCTGCCTGTGCCACTCCCATTGGGGAGGGCATGAAGGTTTTCACGCACTCGTCCAAGGCGTTGTCGGCGCAGAAGAACACCATGGAGTTTTTGCTCATCAACCACCCGCTGGATTGCCCCATTTGCGACCAGGGTGGTGAGTGTGAGCTTCAGGATCTGGCCCTGGGCTTCGGTCGTGATATTTCCCGCTATACGGAAAGCAAGCGGGTGGTTCAGGACCCCGACCTGGGCCCACTAATTTCCACCGACATGACGCGTTGCATTCACTGCACCCGTTGTGTTCGCTTCACCGAGGAAGTGGGCGGTTTCAAGGAGCTGGGCGCGACCGGGCGTGGTGAGAACATGCGCATCGGTACCTATATCCAGCGGACCGTGGACCATGAGCTGTCCGGCAATGTGATCGATCTTTGCCCGGTGGGTGCGCTCAACAACAAGCCCTTCCGTTTCCGTGGCCGCTCCTGGGAAATGACCCAGCATGAAGCGGTCTCGCCTCATGATCCGGTGGGCAGTAACTTTTATGCCCATACCCTCCGGGGTGATTTCCTTCGGGCGGTGCCGCGGGAAAACGAATCCATCAACGAAACCTGGATGGCCGACCGGGACCGCTTCAGCTGTGAAGGGATCTACAGCGATGAACGCGTTCGCCAGCCCATGATTCGGGAAGGCGGCGAACTGCGCGAAGCCGGTTGGGATGAGGCCATTGAGGCCGCAGCCAACGGTCTGCGCGACATCATCCAGCGTGATGGTGGTGAGCAGCTTGGCGCCCTGGCAGGTGCGAGCGCCAGTCTGGAAGAGCTGTTCCTGTTCCAGCGTCTGGTCAGGGGGTTGGGTTCCAACAATCTCGATCATCGCCTGGGGCAGGGTGATTTTCGCAGCGATGATATCGAATCGCGGATGCCCGGTCTGGGCATGAAGATTGCCGATATTGAAAAACTGGATGCTGCCCTTGTGGTGGGTTCCAATACCCGCAAGGAAGCGCCGATGCTGGCGCATCGATTGCGCAAGGCGGCTCTCGCCGGTTCGCGGGTGAGCTTCGTCAATCCGGCGGATTATGAGTTTCTGTTCCCGGTTTCCGCCTCTCTGGTGACCGGTGGCTCGAAGATGGTTGACGGCCTGGCCGAGGTGGCCGCGGCAGTGGCGAGCAAGCTCGGTAAGTCCCTGCCCGAGCCAGTGTTTGCATTGGCCGAGAAGGCCAAAGTCGGTGAGGAAGCCAAGGCCATCGCCGATGCCATCGCCGAGGGCGACAGGAAACTGGTGTTGCTGGGCCCGCTGGCCCGCTCCCATCCCCAGTGGTCGGAGTTGCAGGCCCTGGCAGATGCCATTGCCGCCCTGAGCGGCGCGACTCTCGGCCACCTGCCGGAAGGGGGCAACGCGCCCGCCGCCTGGCTGGCTGGTGTGCTGCCTCATCGTGGTCCCGGCGGTCAAGGTCTGGGTCAGCCCGGTCTCGATGCCCGAGCGGTTTTCGAGCAGCCGCGCAAGGCCTATCTGTTGCTGAATTGTGAGCCGGAGCGTGAAGCCTGGGACAGTGCCGCAGCCGCCAAGGCATTGGCTGAAGCGCCGATGGTGGTGGCCATGGCCAGTTACTACACCCCGGCCCTGAAAGAATATGCCGATGTGATCCTGCCCGTGGGGACCTATGCCGAGAGTTTCGGTACCCGGGTCAATATCGAGGGCCGGTGGCAGAGTACGGCAGGGATCATCAATCCGGTGGGCGAGTCCCGTCCTGCCTGGAAGGTTCTCCGTGTTCTTGGCAGCGTCTTCGAGCTGGACGGTTTCGAGCAGATGGATGCCGAGACGGTACTGGCCGAGGCCCATGCCGAAATCGGTGAGCCGGCCCTGGATACCCGCCCCCAGGGGAGTGTGAAGCTGACTGCTGCAGCGCAGGCCAAGGGATATTGGCGTTTGGGTGAGCTGCCCATTTATGCCAGCGATCCCCTGGTTCGTCGTGCCGAGCCCCTGCAGCGGACGGTGGATGGTCGCATTGCCGTTCGCCTGTCAGCGGCGGACGCCGAGAAGCTGGGTGTGTCCGACGAGGGCAATGTGGTCGTCGGTGCCAACGGTGCTGCACGGGAACTGCCAGTGGTGATCGACGAAGGGTTGCCCGCCGGTTCGGTGGTCGTCCCCACTGGTAGTGAGCTGACCCGGGGGCTGGGCCCCCGTCATGGCACCATCGAGGTCAAGAAAGCCTGATTTGGCTGGCTGAATAACAGGAATGACGAGCGCGATGACGGATTTCTTCATAGAACAATGGGAGGCCTTGCCGCCGGCCCTGCAGACGGTGCTAAGCGCCAGTTTCCAGATCGGCATCCTGTTGCTGGTCCTGATCCTCATGGTGGCCTATTACACCTACGCTGAGCGCCGGGTGATTGGCTTCATGCAGGGCAGGATGGGCCCCAACCGGGTGGGTCCCTGGGGGCTTCTGCAGCCGTTTGCGGATGTCATCAAGCTGGTGCTCAAGGAAATCATTGTTCCCAGCAATTCCAGCCGCTTCCTGTTCGTTATCGCGCCGTTGCTGTCCATTGCCCCGGCCTTCGCTGCCTGGGCGGTGATTCCTTTCCAGGACGGCATGGTGATTGCCGATATCAATGCCGGCCTGCTGTATCTGCTGGCGCTCACTTCCCTGAGTGTTTACGGCGTCATCCTGGCCGGTTGGGCATCCAACTCGAAGTACGCCTTCCTGGGCTCCATGCGTTCGGCGGCGCAGATCGTTGCTTATGAGATTGCCATGGGTTTTGCCCTGGTCGGTGTGCTCATGGCTGCGGGCAGTCTGAACCTCAATGACATTGTCATGCGCCAGGACGGGGGCGTGCTGCATTGGTTCCTGATTCCGCTCTTCCCCCTGTTTGTGGTGTATTTCATCTCCGGGGTGGCCGAGACCAACCGAGCCCCGTTTGATGTGCCGGAAGGGGAGTCCGAAATCGTTGCCGGCTTCCATGTGGAGTATTCGGGCACTGGTTTTGCCATCTTCTTCCTGGCTGAATATGCCAACATGATCCTGATCTCGGCTCTGACGGCGCTGTTCTTCTTCGGCGGCTGGTTGAGCCCTTTCCAGGGTGTCCCTCTTGTTGGTGACACATTCCTGGGCCAGAGCAGTATCGCCTGGTTCGCGGTTAAGACCTTCTTCTTCATGTTCGTCTTCCTGTGGTTCCGGGCTACCTTCCCCCGCTACCGCTATGATCAGATCATGCGTCTGGGCTGGAAGGTGTTCATTCCCATTACCATCGTCTGGATCGTGGTGCTCGGCCTGATGATCCTGTTTGATATCGGTCCATGGTTCAGCTGAGGCAGTCATGAACGCAATTAGCAGTTACGTAAAAAGTCTGTTTCTCTGGGAGCTGCTTCTGGGCTTGCGCCTGACGCTCAAGCATTTCTTCATGCCCAAGAGCACCATTCGCTATCCCGAAGAAAAGACGCCCAAGTCGCCTCGTTATCGCGGGATGCACGCCCTTCGTCGTTATCCCAGCGGCGAGGAACGTTGCATTGCCTGTAAATTGTGCGAGGCGGTCTGTCCGGCCCTGGCAATTACCATCGATTCGGATGTGCGCGAAGACGGCACTCGCCGCACCACCCGTTACGACATCGATATGTTCAAGTGCATCTATTGCGGCTTCTGCGAAGAGGCCTGTCCGGTGGATGCCATCGTGGAAACCAGCTTCACCGAGTATCACTTCGAGGAGCGGGGTCAGCAGATCATGACCAAGGACAAGCTCCTGGCAATCGGTGACAAGCTGGAACCGCAGATTGCGGCTGACCGGGCCATTGAAAGCCGGTACCGCTGATTGGCGGAATGAATCCCATACGCGCTTGAGACAAGGCAGCGGAGAGTAGCAAGGCATGGAACTGGTCATCTTTTACACATTTGCCGCCCTGGTAGTCGGTGCGGCCCTGGGTGTCATTACCGCCCGCAACCCCGTTCATTCGGTGTTGTTCCTGGTCATGGCCTTCGTCTTCAGCGCAGGCCTGTGGATTCTCATGGAGGCGGAGTTCTTGGGGATTGCCCTGATTCTGGTCTACGTCGGGGCGGTGATGGTGCTTTTCCTCTTCGTGGTGATGATGTTGGATATCAATGTCGCCACGATTCGAAGTGGATTCGCCCGAAATGCACCCCTGGGCGTGGCGGTGGCGGCAGCGCTCATTGGCATGCTGGCCTATGTGTTTTGGGTGCGTGATCTGGGTATTGAAATGATGGAGCGGCCCGAACGAGCAGCGGCGGATTACGACAATACCGGTGCCCTGGGTCAGCTCATGTACACGGAATATGTCTATCCCTTTGAAATCGCGGGCATCATTCTGCTCGTGGGGATTGTGGCGGCCATTGCCCTGACCATGCGTCGGCGTGAGGGCACCAAGCACCAGGATCCGGCCAAACAGGTACGGGTCCGCAGGGAAGACCGTGTACGGCTGGTTAACATGCCTGCCGAGAAGAAAGACTGAATCGCGCAGGGACTGGACAGACTTCAGGGGTTGTGATGATTACTCTCTATCATTATCTGATTCTGAGCGGTGTGCTGTTCAGCCTCAGCGTGGCCGGTATCTTCATGAACCGGAAAAACGTGCTGTTGTTGCTGATGTGCATCGAATTGATGTTGTTGGCGGTAAATACCAACTTCATCGCATTTTCTTACTTCTTGCAGGATCTGGCTGGCCAGATCTTCGTGTTCTTTATTTTGACAGTGGCAGCGGCAGAGGCTGCCATCGGTCTGGCCATTCTCGTGGTGCTGTTCAGGAACAAGAACACCATCAATGTGGAAGACCTTGATGCCATGAAGGGCTGATTTCCGCCCGGAAGTAGCAGACGCGGGGCCGCCGGCTAACGGTCGGCCAACGTAAGAGACCATTATTCCGATTGGGAAGTTAGGGATGGAAAACGTCTATCTGACAATCGTGCTTGCACCGTTGATTGCCGCCATCATTGCCGGCTTTTTTGGGCGCAAGATCGGAACTACCGGTGCCCACTGGGTGACTATCGTTGGTGTCGGTATTTCCTTCCTGCTTTCGCTGCGCGTTTTCTGGGATCAGTGGCTCGGCGGTGCCGAGGTCTTCAATGGTTCTGTCTACACCTGGATGGTCAGCGAAGGTGTGCGTTTCGAGGTGGGCTTCCTCATTGACCGGCTGTCGGCAATGATGATGACCGTGGTTACCTTCGTTTCCCTGATGGTGCACATCTACACCATCGGGTATATGAAGGGTGACCCCGGCTACCAGCGCTTCTTCGCCTATATTTCCCTGTTCACCTTCGCCATGCTCATGCTGGTGATGTCCAACAACTTCCTTCAGCTCTTCTTCGGCTGGGAAGCGGTTGGTGTGGTGTCCTATTTGCTGATCGGCTTCTGGTACAAGCGGCCCTCGGCCATTCACGCCAATCTCAAGGCTTTTCTGATCAACCGGGTAGGGGATTTCGGTTTCCTCCTGGGTATTGCCGCCATCTTCCTGTATTTCAACAGCATGGATTATGCCGAGGTCTTTGCCGCCGCGCCGGGCGTGGAAGGGGAGACCATGTCCATCATTGCCGGCTGGGAATGGTCGGTAATGACGGTGATCTGCATTCTGCTGTTCATCGGTGCCATGGGTAAGTCTGCTCAGGTGCCGCTGCACACCTGGCTGCCGGATTCCATGGAAGGCCCCACGCCCATTTCGGCGCTGATCCACGCCGCCACCATGGTGACGGCCGGTATCTACATGGTGGCCCGGATGTCACCCATGTTTGAGCTCTCGGTCACGGCCCTGAGTGTGGTCCTTATCGTTGGCGCGGTCACCGCGCTTTTCATGGGTATCCTTGGTCTGGTCCAGCATGACATCAAGCGTGTTGTGGCCTATTCGACCCTGTCGCAGCTTGGTTACATGACGGTGGCCCTGGGCGTGTCTGCCTATGCTGCGGGCATTTTCCATCTCATGACTCACGCCTTCTTCAAGGCGCTGCTGTTCCTCGCCGCCGGCTCGGTCATTATCGCCATGCATCACATCCAGGATATGCGGCAGATGGGCGGCCTGCGCAAATACATGCCGATCACCTACTGGACCTGTCTGATTGGTGCTCTGGCGCTGATCGGCTTCCCCGGCTTTTCGGGCTTCTTCTCGAAAGACGGCATCATCGAGGCAGTGGCCCTGTCTGAGATTCCCGGCGCGACCTTCGCCTATTGGGCGGTGTTGATCGGGGTCTTTGTGACCGCGCTATATACCTTCCGGATGTTCTTCCTGACCTTCCACGGGGAAGAGCGCATGGATGACCACACCCGCAAGGATCTCAAGGAAAGCCCCTGGGTAGTGACCGTGCCGCTGATTCTGCTCGCCATTCCGTCAGTGATTGTCGGCGCGCCCTTTGTCAGCTCCATGCTGCTGGGGGATTTCTTTGCCGAGGGTATCCACGTTGCGGCCGAACGGGATGTTCTGGCCATGCTGGGCGAGAAGTATGACGGTGCCATGGCTCTGCTCATGCACGGTCTGGTGGCGCCGCCGGTCTATCTCGCCTTTGCCGGTGTGGCACTGGCATGGTTCCTGTGGCTCAAGCGGCCGGACATTCCCGCGGCCATGGCGCAGCGCTTCTCGGCCGTGCACAAGCTGCTGGAGAACAAATACTACTTTGACCACCTCAACGAGAAGCTCATCGCGCCCGCCGGGCGTGGTCTGGGCCGGCTGTTCTGGCAGGTGGGTGATGTCCGCCTGATCGACGGCCTGGTGGTCAACGGTTCCGCCCGTCTGGTGGGCTGGGTGTCGGGCGTTGCCCGTCGTGTCCAGACCGGTTTCCTTTATCACTACGCATTCGCCATGGTTATCGGGCTTACCGCGCTCGTTGCCTGGCTTATCCTGCGCTGATCGGACGAAAAGGGATAGCAAGCAATGTTTGAAACTCTGCCACTGCTGAGTCTCCTGATCTGGCTGCCGATCATCGGCGGGATCGCCGTGCTGTTTGCCGACCGCTTCGGGCTCGGCGACGTGCGCTGGTGGGCCCTGGGCATTTCCTCGCTGGTCTTTATCCTCAGTATTCCGCTCTGGACTGCCTTTGATACCACCACCGCAGCCATGCAGTTTGAAGAGCGCCTGCCCTGGATCGAGACCCTGGGTGCCTACTATCACCTGGGTGTGGATGGCATTTCCATGCCCATGATTCTGCTGACCACCTTCATGACCGTGTTGGTGGTCATTGCCGGGTGGATGACGATCCAGAAGCGGCCTGCCCAGTATTTTGCAGCCTTCCTGTTCCTGGAGGGGATCACCATTGGCGTGTTCTCAGCCCTGGACATGGTGCTCTTCTATGTCTTCTGGGAAGCACTGCTGATTCCGATGTTCATTATCATCGGCATCTGGGGTGGGCCGAACCGGGTCTATGCCACCATCAAGTTCTTCCTCTATACCTTCTTCGGCTCGGTCTTCATGCTGGTGGCCTTCATCTACCTGTATGTCCAGACTGGCAGTACTTCGGTGTTCAGTTTCCATCTGGCGCCGTTGAGCATGACCGAGCAGATGTGGATATTCATTGCCTTCCTGCTCGCATTCGCCGTCAAGGTCCCGATGTGGCCGGTTCACACCTGGTTGCCTGATGCCCACGTTGAGGCACCCACGGGCGGTTCGGTGATCCTGGCGGCAATTCTGCTGAAGCTGGGCGCCTATGGTTTCCTGCGCTTCAGTCTGCCAATTACTCCGGACGCCAGTGCCGAACTGGCCTGGCTGTTGGTGGTGTTGTCGCTTATCGCGGTAGCCTACATCGGTTTCGTGGCCCTGGTTCAGTCGGACATGAAGAAGCTGATTGCCTATTCGTCCATTGCCCATATGGGCTTCGCCACGCTGGGCTTCTTCGTGGGTTACCTGATTCTGGCCTCCACCGGTGATGTCTCCGGTGCCGCTTTCGGTATTCAGGGCGGCATCGTCCAGATGGTCTCCCATGGCTTCATATCCGGCGCGCTATTCCTCTGTGTTGGCGTCATGTATGACCGCATTCACAGTCGGGAGATTGCCGATTACGGTGGCGTGGTGAACAAGATGCCGGTGTTTGCGGCCTTCATGGTTCTCTTCGCCATGGCCAATGCCGGCCTGCCGGGCACGTCCGGCTTCGTGGGTGAGTTCATGGTCATCCTGGCCAGTTTCCGGGCCGATTTCTGGATTGCCTTCATCGCTGCCCTGACGCTGATTCTGGGTGCGGCCTATACCCTCTGGATGGTCAAGCGGGTGATCTTCGGTGATGTGGCCAACGAGAAGGTGGCTTCTCTCACTGATATCAATCGTCGGGAAGTGTTGCTCCTTTCGGCTCTGGCCGTGCCCACCCTGCTGTTGGGTGTGTGGCCATCGCCCCTGATTGACGTCATCGCGCCCAGTGTCGAGGCCCTCGTCGAACACATGATGCAGAGCAAGATCTGATTCAGGAGTCTGTGGGGAACATGAATTTCCAAGTGCCAGATTTCACGCCTGTCATCCCGGAGATGTTTGTCGCCGGGATGGCCTGTCTCGTTCTCATGGTGGACCTGTTCCTCTCGGATCGGAACCGGGTTGTGACCCACTGGTTGACTCTGGCCACGCTGGCCGGTGCTGCCATTCTCACCTGGACGATCATGGGCGAGGCGGCCACCTTCACCTTTGGCGGCATGTTCATCGGTGACAGCCTGGCCCATGTGCTGAAGCTGTTTCTCTATCTGTCCCTGGCGGTTGTGCTGATCTATTCCCGTGCCTATCTGGAAGAGCGGGGCATGTTCAAGGGTGAGTATTATCTGCTCAGCCTGACGGCCTTGCTGGGTATGATGATCATGGTCTCCGGCCATAACCTGCTGGTGATCTACCTTGGCCTGGAGCTGCTGTCGCTGTCTCTTTATGCCATGGTGGCCTTCAACCGGGCCTCGGCCAACGCGGCCGAAGCCGCCATGAAGTACTTCGTGCTCGGCGCGATTGCTTCCGGTGTCCTCCTTTATGGCATGTCCATTCTCTATGGCGTGACCGGCTCCCTGGACGTGGGCGAGATTGCCGTTTATGTGTCCGAGGCCGAGATTTCCCATATTGGCCTGTCTCTGGCGCTGAGCTTCATCCTCGTGGGGCTGGCCTTCAAGATCGGGGCGGTGCCTTTCCACATGTGGATCCCCGATGTTTACCATGGTGCGCCCACTGCCGTGACCCTGTTTGTGGGCTCGGCACCGAAGATCGCCGCCTTTGCCCTCTTCATGCGGCTCCTGGCCGACGGCTTCGGTGGCTTCCACGAGGCCTGGCAGGGGATGCTCATTGTCCTTGCGGTTCTCTCCATGGCCGTGGGCAGCTTCCTGGCCATCGCGCAGACGAACATCAAGCGGATGCTGGCCTATTCGACCATCACGCACATGGGTTTCATTCTCATGGGGGTAATGGCCGGGACTTCCCTGGGTTATCAGGCAGCCATGTTCTATACCCTGGTCTACGTGCTCATGGCCGCCGGCGCCTTCGGCATGATCATCCTCATGAGTGCCCGGGGTCGGGAAGCGGAAAATATCGACGATTTCCGCGGCCTCAACGAGCGTAGTCCCTGGTATGCCGCCTGCATGGCCATGCTGATGTTCGGCATGGCGGGGGTGCCGCCCCTGGCCGGCTTCCATGCCAAGCTCTCGGTGATCAACGCCGCCATTGACGCGGGCTGGGTCTGGATGGCTGTGGCGGCGGTGGTGTTTGCGATCATTTCCGCCTTCTACTACCTGCGGGTGGTCAAGGTGATGTATTTCGACAGCGCCGAGAACGAAGATCTGCCCGTGCCCGAGGGGCGCCTGGGTGTGCGGGCGCTGTTGAGCACCAACGCTCTGGTTGTGCTTGCCCTGGGCATGTTCCCCGGTTTGCTGATGGGGGTCTGCGTCTACGCCTTTGCCTGATTCGCTGGCCGGGCCGCCGGGGAACCAAAACCCGTTGGTCCGGTCTATCGGATACGGCGGGAAATTACTCAGGTTTTTTGTCTGCCATGCCAGGAAGGCCTTGAAAAAAAGGCGCCGCTTACATACAATGGCGTCTTGCCGGATGCGGGGTGGAGCAGTCTGGCAGCTCGTCGGGCTCATAACCCGAAGGTCGCAGGTTCGAATCCTGCCCCCGCTACCACTTTCCACGTGAAAGGCCCCTCCGGGGCCTTTTTCGTTGGCGGCGGCTCGACCGGCCCTCCGGGGTCCGGTTCGGAATGCAGGCGCATTTCGTACAGTCGGGACCCCTGCAGGGGGTCGATGCTGAAGGGGCCGTTGCGGCCCCTTTTTCGTATGGGCTGCCAGAAAAATTTGAGGAATTTGGCGTTAATGAAAGAACAACTGATCGAACTGCTGGAGCCTGCCATCAAGGGCATGGGCTTTGACCTGATCGAGTTGGAGTTCAAGCCCGGCGGTGATCTGCTGCGTCTCTATATCGATATCGAGCGCGGCGTCACCGTGGATGATTGTGAGGCGGTCAGCAGGCAGGTCAGCGGGATCCTGGACGTTGAGGACCCGATTCCGGGGCGTTACACCCTGGAAGTGTCATCCCCGGGTATTGAGCGCCCGCTGCGGACTCTGGCCCATTTCGAGCATTTTGCCGGAGAGCGGGTCCGTGTGCAGTTGGACGCCCCCTTTGAAGGGCGCCGCCGCTTCAAGGGGCTGCTCCTGGGGGTGGAAGACGAATTGGTGAAAGTGCAGGTGGACGATGAAGTCTACGAACTGCCCTTTGAACGTATCGATAAAGCACGACTCGCGCCCAAGCAGTGAGTCGGAAGTCATGCGACTGGAGATGGGGACATGAATAAAGAAGTCCTGCTGGTAGCTGAGGCCGTTTCCAACGAGAAAGGCGTCAGCAAGGAAGTGATTTTCGAGGCGATTGAGGCTGCCTTGGCCTCGGCCACCCGAAAGCGTCATGGTGGCGAGATCGATGCTCGTGTGAGCATTGATCGCTCGGATGGCTCCTACGAGACTTTCCGGCGCTGGCTGGTGATTCCGGACGACGCGGAGATGGAGAGTCCCGAGAAGGAGCTTCGTCTCATGGACGCCAAGGATGAATACGGCGATGACGTGGAGCCGGGGCAGTACGTTGAAGAGCCTCTGGAGTCGGTGGAGTTTGGCCGAATTGCTGCCCAGACGGCCAAGCAGGTGATTGTCCAGAAAGTACGTGAGGCCGAACGGGCTCAGGTGGTTGAGGCCTTCGAAGACCGTGTGGGCGAACTGCTCACCGGCCAGGTCAAACGTGTCGAGCGGGGTAACGTCTGGATTGATCTTGGCGGCAACGCCGAGGGCTTTATTCCGCGTGAAGAGATGATTCCCCGTGAAGCTGTTCGGGCCGGTGACCGGGTCCGCGGTTACCTCAAGGAAGTCCGCTCCGAACAGCGGGGGCCCCAGCTGTTCATCAGTCGAAGTTGCCCGGAGTTTCTGGTCAAGCTCTTCGAGCTGGAAGTTCCGGAAGTGGGTCAGGGCCTGATCGACATCATGGGTGCAGCGCGTGATCCGGGGCTTCGTGCCAAGATCGCCGTGCGCAGCAATGATGATCGCATTGATCCCGTGGGTGCCTGTGTGGGCATGCGGGGTTCACGCGTTCAGGCAGTTTCCAATGAACTGTCCGGTGAGCGTATCGACATCATCGTCTGGGACGATAACCCGGCACAGTTTGTGGTCAATGCCATGTCGCCGGCGGAAGTCCTGTCCATTGTCATGGACGAGGACACCAACACCATGGACATCGCGGTGGAGGAAGATCAGCTCTCCCAGGCCATTGGCCGCGGCGGGCAGAACGTCCGTCTGGCCAGTCAGCTCAGCGGTTGGGAGCTGAACGTGATGACGGAGAGTCAGGCCACCGAGAAGAGCGAATCCGAAGCTCGGAGCATCCAGGAAAGCTTCATGGAGAAGCTGGATGTGGACGAGGAAGTCGCCATGATCCTGGTGCAGGAAGGCTTCTCCAGTATTGAAGAGATTGCCTACGTGCCGGCCAGCGAACTGCTGGAAGTGGAAGAGTTCGATGAAGATGTGGTCGACGAGCTGCGTGGCCGGGCCCGGGATGTCCTGCTGCAAATGGCCATCTCCGGCGAGGATGGTCAGGACGAGGAACCGGCCGATGATCTGCTGGGCATGAAGGGCATGGATGAGGCCCTGGCAGGCAAGCTGGCTGAGAAGGGCATCCGCACCATGGATGATCTTGCCGAGCAGGCAGTGGACGATATCAGCGATATCGAAGGACTCGACGAGGATCGGGCCGCGGAATTGATCATGGAAGCCCGTGCGCCCTGGTTCGCCGAGCAGGAAGGTGAGGAGGAACAGTCTTCCCAGTAAGCCCATGAAGGCAGTCTGACTCATCCCGCCGCTCGAGCGACGGGGAATGCGACCGGTTCAGACCGGTCCGGATATTGAGACGAGGAGCTTTGCCGTATGGCGGAAGTGACCGTTAAAGAATTTGCGAACAACCTGGGCGTGTCGGTGGACCGTCTGATGACCCAACTCAGCGATGCGGGCATCGATGTGACCGACCCTGAAGGCACCATCAACGATGATCAGAAGATGGAGCTGTTGGCGCACCTGCAGAAAAGCCGAGGCAAGGCCGCGGACAGTGAGGAGTCGGGGCCAAGCAAGATCACCCTGCGGCGCCGTTCCCGTAGCGAACTGCGCACCTCCGGTGGTCAGGGCCGTGCCAAGACCGTGAATGTGGAAGTGCGGCGCAAGCGGACCTACGTCAAGCGCAAGGATATCCTCGAGCAGGAGCAGAAGAAGCGGGAAGAAGAGCTTCGTCGCCTGGAGGAGGAGAAGCGCGCCCGGGAAGAAGCCGAGCGCCAGGAGCGTGAGGCGCAGGAGAAAGCCGAAGAAGAAGCCCGCAAGGCCGCTGAAGAAGCTCAGGCTGCCGAGGCTGAGACGGTGGAAGAAGCCGGAGCCCCCGCCGAGGCCGAAGAGAGTGTCGATGTGGAAGCCGAGGCGGTGGAAGAAACCGCCGAGGAAGAGAAGTCGGCCGACGAAGAAAGTGAGGCAGATGTCCGCGCCCGCGAGGAAGCGGAGCGGGAGCGCCAAGCCGAGGAAGAGCGCCGCAAGGCCGAGCAGGAAGCTCGCAAGCAGGAAGAAGAGGACGAAAAACGTCAGCGCGCCAAGGCGGCCAAGCCCAAGAAGGACAAGAAGGGTGGCCGTCAGGAACTGCATGTGGCGCGGGACAAGCAAGGTCGCCGCAAACGGGGCAGCCAGGTCCGCCCGACCCGATCGTCCTCCGGTGGTCGTCATGGCTTTGAAAAGCCGGCCGGCCCCGTGGTCCGCGAGGTGGTTGTGCCCGAGAGCATTACCGTGGGCGATCTCGCCCAGCGGATGGCGGTGAAAGCCAATGAGCTGATCAAGGTCATGATGAAGATGGGTGTGATGGCAACCATCAACCAGTCCATTGATCAGGAAACCGCTGCCCTGGTGGTGGAAGAGTTGGGTCACAAGGTCAAGCTGCAGCGCGAGGATGAACTGGAATCCAAGGTGATGGAAGTTCCCACCGAGGGCCAGGAAATCCCCCGCGCACCTGTGGTGACCGTGATGGGCCATGTGGACCACGGCAAGACCTCGCTGCTGGACCATATCCGCAAGGCCAAGGTGGCCAGTGGCGAGGCCGGCGGCATTACCCAGCACATTGGTGCCTACCATGTGCAGACCGACAGCGGCATGGTGACCTTCCTTGATACACCCGGTCACGCCGCCTTCACCGCCATGCGGGCCCGTGGTGCCAAGCTCACCGATATCGTGGTGCTGGTGGTGGCCGCGGATGATGGCGTAATGCCCCAGACCATCGAGGCCATCAAGCACGCCAAGGCAGCTGGCACCCCGATCGTTGTTGCCGTCAACAAGATGGACAAGCCGGAAGCGGATCCTGATCGGGTCAAGAACGAGCTGGCTCAACATGAAGTGATCCCGGAAGACTGGGGTGGTGATACCCAGTTCGTTCATGTTTCCGCCCATTCCGGCCAGGGGATTGATGAGCTGCTGGAATCGCTGGCCCTGCAGGCAGAGCTGATGGAGCTCAAGGCCGTGGACAGCAATGTGGCCCATGGCATCGTCATCGAGTCCAAGCTGGAGAAGGGCCGTGGTCCGGTGGCGACGGTGCTGGTTCAGCATGGCACCCTGCGTCAGGGGGAAGTGCTGCTGGCCGGTCAGGAATATGGACGCGTTCGTGCCATGTTTGACGAGACCGGCAAACAGGTGAAGGAAGCCGGTCCCTCCATCCCGGTGGAGGTCCTGGGTCTGTCCGGTACCCCCGAGGCCGGTGATGACGTCGTGGTGGTTGAAGACGAACGCAAGGCCCGTGAAGTGGCGGCGTTCCGCCAGAGCAAGGAACGGGATGCCAAGCTGGCCAAGCAGCAGGCGGCCAAACTGGACGAGATGTTCCAGCAGATGGGCGAGGGCGCCGATGTGGGCATCCTCAATGTGCTCATCAAGGCGGATGTGCAAGGCAGTGCCGAAGCGCTTTCCGAATCCCTGCAGAAGATCTCCACCGACGAGGTCAAGGTCAAGATCGTGTCCAGCGCCGTGGGCGGCATCACCGAATCCGATGTCAACCTCGCAGCGGCTTCCGATGCGGTCATCATCGGTTTCAATGTTCGTGCCGATGCCTCTGCTAAGCGGCAGGTGAGCGAGACCGGCGTGGACCTGCGTTACTACAGCGTCATTTACGAAGCCATTGACGACGTCAAGGCGGCCCTGTCCGGCATGTTGTCGCCGGAGCTTCGGGAAGAGATCGTGGGCCTCGCAGAGGTCAAGGATGTGTTCCGCTCGCCCAAGTTCGGCAATATTGCCGGCTGTCTGGTGGTGGATGGCGCGGTGCGTCGCCACAACCCGATCCGTGTCCTGCGTGACAACGTGGTGATCTACGAGGGTGAACTGGAATCCCTGCGGCGCTACAAGGACGACGTCAATGAAGTCCGCTCCGGGACCGAGTGCGGTATCGGTGTGCGGGATTACAACGACGTGAAGGCCGGCGACCAGATCGAATGTTACGAGCGTCACGAAGTTCAGCGGACGCTGTAAGGAGCCTGAAGTGAAGGAACCGACGAGTGCCAGGCAGCGCAAGCTGGCCGAGGAAATGAAGCGGCGGCTGAGTCTGATCATCCGTGAGGAAGTGGATCATGACGCTGCCTGGCAGGTTACCGTCACGGATGTGGAAGTGGCCAGGGATCTTTCCCGCGCCAATGTTTGGGTGGATTTCCTGGGCGATCCGCCGGAAGACCTGGTGGAAAGCCTGGACGCCGCACGCAAGCCATTGCGTGCCCGTCTTGGCCGGACCATGTATATCCGTCGCTCACCCGAGTTGTTCTTCAAGCATGACGACAGTCTGGAGCGGGGTTCGGAACTCAGTTCCCTGATTGACCAGGCTGTGGAAAGTGATCGCCGTCGGCGTGGAGATGACGAGGACGAGGACGAGCGTGGGTCGTAGTCGCAAGCGCGGGCGGGACGTTCATGGCGTACTGCCCCTGGATAAGCCGCTGGGAATGAGTTCCAACCAGGCCCTGCAGCGGGTCCGACGGTTGTTCGATGCCCGCAAGGCGGGCCATACCGGCAGCCTGGACCCCCTTGCCAGCGGTGTCTTGCCCCTGTGCCTGGGAGAGGCCACCAAGTTGTCTGCGTTTCTACTGGATGCGGACAAGACCTATGAGTTCGACTGTCAGCTGGGAACTCGCACCAGCACCGGCGATGCCGAGGGCGAGGTGGTGGAATCAGCCGAGGTGCCGACTCTGGATGAAGCGCGGTTGGAAAGCGTCCTGGCTGATTTTCGCGGCGACATCGAACAGATCCCGCCCATGTATTCCGCTCTCAAGCACAAGGGTGAACGCCTCTATCGCCTGGCCCGCGAAGGGGTCGAGGTGGAGCGTGAGCCGCGTCGGGTCACCATCCACGCGCTGAGCTGCCTGGCGATCAATCCGCCGGTGCTGAGCCTGCGGGCCCAGTGCAGCAAGGGCACCTACATTCGCGTCCTGGCGGAAGATATCGCCGCGGCGCTTGGCACGGTGGGCCATGTGAGTCGCCTGCGACGGGTTGGCGCCGGGCCCTACTCTGAAGACGAGCTGGTCAGCCTGGAGGCGGTGGAAGAGGCCGCCGAGCAGGGCCAGGAAGCCCTGGATGCCCTGCTGCAGCCGGCGGATACTGCCCTGGCAGGGTGGGAGTCGGTGAATCTGAGTGCCGACATGGATTGGTATTTCCGCCAGGGGCAGGCGGTTCAGGTGGCCGGAGCGCCGGTGGCCGGTCGGGTCCGCGTTTATGCGGAAGATCGGGGATTTCTCGGTATTGGCGAGATCCTGGATGATGGCCGGGTGGCGCCGAAGCGCCTGCTTCACACCGGTTGATAGGATTCGGGGCGGCGCCTGGGCGCCGTCCCTTGTGACGCCAGGGGCCGCGGGCGTAGAATAGGCGGCTTGGGACGGCCCAGGCGGTGGGCGTGACAGCCACTGCGGGGTCCGGGTAGTGAATGCGGTTTCGGGATGTGCCCGAACCGGGATTCAGAAACCCTTTGCGCAACGCAAAGTAAATCAGGAGTTAAACAGGCAATGTCTCTGAGTGCAGAAAAGAAGCAGGAAGTGGTCCGTGAATATGCCCGCGACGAGAAAGACACCGGTTCCCCGGAAGTGCAGGTCGCGCTGCTGACCACTCGAATCAATGAGCTTACCGAACATTTTTCCCAGCACAAGCACGACCATCATTCTCGTCGTGGTCTGCTGCGCATGGTGAATCAGCGCCGCAAGCTGCTGGATTATCTCAAGCGGAAGGATCGCAGTCGCTATCAGGACCTCATCAAGCGCCTGAATCTGCGTCGCTGAACTACAGGCAACGGGTTAAATTATCGTGAAAGCAATCAGCAAAACATTCAATTACGGTGGTCATGCGGTGACCATGGAAACCGGCCGCCTTGCCCGCCAAGCGGATGGCGCGGTGCTGGTCAACATGTCCGAAACGGTGGTCCTCGTGACCGCCGTGGGCCAGAAGGAAGCCGATCCCGGTCGTCCCTTCTTCCCCCTCACCGTCAACTACCAGGAACGCACTTATGCCGCCGGCCGTATCCCCGGCGGTTTTTTCAAGCGGGAAGGTCGTCCCAGCGAGAAGGAAACACTGACTTCGCGCCTGATTGACCGTCCCATTCGCCCGCTGTTTCCCAAGGGCTTCATGAATGAGGTTCAGGTCATTGCCACGGTGATCTCCGTGAATCCCGAAGTGGATCCGGATGTGCCGGCAATGCTCGGCACCTCTGCCGCCCTGATGCTCTCCGGCATTCCCTTCAACGGGCCCATCGGGGCTGCCCGTGTGGGTTACCGCGACGGCGAGTACCTGCTCAACCCCAATGCCAGCGAGCTGGAAGAATCCGACCTGGACCTGATGGTGGCCGGTACCGATAAGGCCGTGCTCATGGTGGAGTCGGAAGCGAAGGAGCTGTCCGAGGAAGTCATGCTGGGTGCGGTGCTTCATGGTCACGAGCAGATGCAAACGGCCATCCAGGCTATTCGGGAACTGGCCGATGAAGCCGGCAAGCCCCGTTGGGAATGGGAGCCGGAGGCTGAGGACACCGAACTGGCTGGCAAGGTGGAAGAGCTGGTTCATGCCGATCTGGACGGTGCCTATCAAATTGCCGACAAGCAGGAACGCAACGAGCGTTTGAGTGAAATTCGCGCCAAGGCCGTGGCCGCTCTGGTTCCGGAAGGCGAGGATGAACCCAAGTGGTCCGAGGGTGAGGTCAAGTCGGCAGTGGGCAATCTGGAGAAGAAGATTGTCCGTGGTCGCATCATTGCCGGCGAGAAGCGCATTGATGGCCGTGATACCCGTACGGTGCGTCCCATCAACGTGACCGTTGGCGATCTGCCCCGGACTCACGGTTCCGCCATCTTCACCCGCGGTGAAACCCAGGCCATGGTGGTCACCACTCTGGGTACCGGTCGCGATGCACAGATCATTGATGCCATTGAGGGTGAGCACAAGCAGCCCTTCATGCTGCATTACAACTTCCCGCCTTACTGTGTGGGTGAGACCGGCTTCATGGGCGGCCCCAAGCGGCGTGAGATTGGTCACGGCAAGCTCGCCAAGCGCGGTGTTCAGGCCGTGATGCCGGACATGGACGAGTACCCCTATGTGATTCGTGTGGTCTCCGAAATCACCGAATCCAACGGCTCCAGCTCCATGGCTTCCGTGTGCGGCACCAGTCTGTCCCTGATGGATGCCGGTGTGCCCATCAAGGCCCCGGTGGCCGGTGTGGCCATGGGCCTGATCAAGGAAGATGCCGGCCATGCGGTTCTGACCGATATCCTGGGTGACGAGGATCACCTGGGTGACATGGACTTCAAGGTTGCCGGTACCGAAGCGGGTGTCACTGCTCTGCAGATGGACATCAAGATCGAGGGTATTGATCGGGAAATCATGGAAGATGCCTTGGCTCAGGCCAAGGATGGGCGTCTGCACATCCTTGGCGAGATGAACAAGGTCATCTCCAAGCCCCGTGAAGAAATGTCCGATTGGGCGCCCCGCATCCTGACCATGAAGGTCCATACGGACAAGATCCGCGATGTGATCGGCAAGGGTGGCGCCACCATCCGCAGCATTACCGAAGAGACGGGTGCCAATGTCGATATTGCCGACGATGGCACCATCAAGATCGCTTCGGTGGACCGCGCTGCCGGTGAAGCCGCCAAGAAGATGATCGAAGACATCACGGCCGAAGTGGAAGTGGGCAAGATCTACGAAGGCAAGGTTGCCCGCATCATGGACTTCGGTGCCTTTGTCACCATCCTGCCTGGCAAGGACGGTCTGGTGCACATCTCCCAGCTCGCGGAAGAGCGAGTGGAGAAGGTGTCGGACGTGGTCCAGGAAGGTGATGTGGTGAAGGTCAAGGTTCTGGAAGTGGATCGCTCCGGCAAGGTACGCCTGAGCATGAAGGCGGTCGACGCCGCCTGATCCAACTGCATGGATCGAAGCTGAAACCGCCCCGGCTTTGTCCGGGGCGGTTTTTTTGTGCTAGCTGATTTCAAACGCCGTAATCAAATGCCCGGTTACCCGCTCTTCCAGCCACCAGCGTGGCCGCCAGGGCCAGCGACCGGTAACGAAGCCCACATGGCCGCCCCGGGGGCTGATCTCCACTTCCACATGGTCTGATATCTCCCGCTCGCTCGGGACGATATCAGGGCGCATGAAGGGATCATCCAGGGCATGAAGAATCAGGGTAGGGCATTGGATGCGAGTCAGGAAGGCAATGCTGCTGCTGCGCTGATAATAATCCTCGGCATTGTCGAAACCGTGCAGGGGCGCGGTGATGGCATTGTCGAAATCATGAAAGCTTTTCAAACCATCCAGGGCGTCAAGGGGGAAGGGCGCATCATCACGTCGGGAGAACTTGGCCCGGTAACTGGCCTTCATACGCCGCATCAGGAATGCGTTGTAGACCCGGGAGCTGCCCTGTCGAATGGCATGGGCGCACTGGGAGAGGCGGAAAGGCACTGACACGGCTACTGCCGTTGTCAGGGGGCAATCAGCGCCACGCTCCCCTAGCCATTTGAGCAGCAAATTCCCGCCCAGGCTGTAACCCACGGCGGCCAGGGAGACGCCGGGGCAGTGCTTTTCCACATGAGAGACCACCGCTTCCAGGTCTTCGCTGGCGCCGGAGTGGTAGCCGCGCCGCAGACGGTTTGCCTCTTCGCTGCAGCCCCGAAGATGCATCACCACGCCGCGGAGGCCGGCATTCACCAATGCCCGAAGTTGGCCGGCGATATATTTGGACTGTAGTGAGCCCTCGAGACCATGGATAAGAATGACCATCGGCCCGTGGTCCGGGCCGGCCCAATCCAGGTCGAGAAAATCGCCGTCTGCCAGCGTGATTCGCTCGCGCCGTGTGTCAACGCGGGGATAGGGCCGGAGGAGATTCTGGTAGATCGTCTGCGCATGGGCATTGCGGGCCCACCAGGCAGGCCGAAAGCGGCTGGCCTTGATCACGTCATGTCCCCCTGATTCAATCAGCCGCCACTGTCGGGCTTGATTCGATTGTCGATGAGATTGTCCACCACACCGGGGTCGGCCAGGGTGCTGGTATCACCCAGTGTATCAAGCTCATCGGCCGCGATCTTGCGCAGAATGCGGCGCATGATCTTGCCCGAGCGGGTCTTGGGCAGACCCGGTGCCCACTGAATGATATCCGGCCGGGCAATGGCGCCAATCTCGTCGCGCACCAGATCCATCAATTCATCACTGAGCTCGTCGCTGCCTTCCTTGCCTGCCATCAGGGTGACGTAGGCATAGATGCCCTGGCCCTTGACGTCATGGGGGTAGCCCACCACGGCCGCTTCGGCCACAGCAGGGTGAAGCACCAGGGCGCTTTCCACTTCCGCCGTACCCAGGCGATGACCGGAAATATTGAGGACATCGTCAACCCGTCCGGTAATCCACCAGTAGCCGTCGGCGTCCCGGCGGGCACCATCGCCGGTGAAATATAGGCCGGGGTAGGCGCTGAAATAGGTCTGAGCGAAGCGCTCATGGTCTCCGTAGACCGTCCGCATCTGGCTTGGCCAACTGCCCTTGATGACCAGATTGCCGGCGGCTTCTCCCTCCAGCTCTCTTCCATCGGCATCCATCAATGCTGGCTGGACGCCGAAAAAGGGCCGGGTGGCGGAGCCGGGTTTGAGATCCGTGGCACCTGGCAGCGGCGCGATCATGATGGCGCCCGTCTCGGTCTGCCACCAGGTATCCACCACCGGGCAGCGACCATCGCCCACCACCTGGTGATACCAGTTCCAGGCTTCCGGGTTGATGGGTTCCCCCACCGTTCCCAAAATGCGCAGGCTCTTGCGGCTGTACTGCTGGACAGGCTCATTGCCGGCACGCATCAGTGCACGGATGGCGGTGGGGGCGGTGTAGTAAATGTTCACCTGGTGGCGGTCGACAATGTCCCAGTGTCTGCTGGCATCCGGATAGGTCGGCACGCCTTCGAACATGAGGGTGGTTGCGCCATTGGCCAATGGGCCGTAGACAATATAGCTATGCCCCGTGACCCAGCCCACATCGGCGGTACACCAATAGATATCCTCTTCGTGATAATCAAAGACATAGTGATGGGTCATGGCGGCCTGGAGAATGTAGCCGCCCGTGCTGTGCAGTACCCCCTTGGGCTTGCCGGTGCTGCCGGATGTATAAAGGATGAACAGGGGGTCCTCGGCGTCCATGGGTTCCGCTTCGCAGTGGGGCTCCATGTCTTCGACCAGCTCATGGTAGTCAATGTCTCGATCAGGACTGGAGGGCACCTCTGCGCCGGTGCGGCGCAATACCACCACGGTTTCCACGCCGGGACATTCGGTGACTGCCTTGTCGGTGTTTTCCTTGAGGGGGACAATCTTGCCACCGCGAACACCCTGGTCGGCGGTGATCACCAGTTTGCAGTCGGCGTCCAGAATCCGGTCACGCAGGGCGTGGGGTGAGAAGCCGCCGAAGACAACGGAGTGAATGGCGCCGATGCGGGTACAGGCGAGCATGGCGATGGCGGCCTCGGGGACCATGGGCATGTAGATGCAAACCCTATCGCCCCGCCGGACCCCCCGGGCTCGCAGGCCATTGGCGAGGCGGCATACTGCTTCATGGAGTTCGCGGTAGCTGAAGCGGCGGGTGTCACCCGGTTCATCACCTTCCCAGATGATGGCGGTCTTATCGCCGCGTGTTTCCAGGTGACGGTCGATGCAGTTGTAGCTGACGTTGAGCTCGGCCCCTTCGAACCAGCGGATTCGCGGTTCCTTGAAGTCCCAGTCCATGACGCGATCCCAGGGGCGGAACCAGTGGATGAATCGCTCGGCCTGTTCGGCCCAGAAGGCCTCTGGGTTTTCAATGGAGCGGCGATACATGGCCTCGTACCCCGCCTTGTCCAGATGTGCCCTGGAAGCGATCTCCGTCGGTACCGGATAGAGCTCGTCGTTGCCGTTAGCCATGGGGGACTCCAAGCCTGTGAATGGGACTCTGCCCTGAAGCTTAGCGCACTGCCTGCCTTCGGCCCAAGCTTCTGGGCATTAGGCTGTATAGGGCAGATTTCGAACGTAGGGGTTCTTTAGTGGCGGTGGTGAGATGTGACTCGGCTTCGACGCCGATTGGTTTCGATGGGGCTAGGGCCTTTCGCTGTCAGCGATGGATTGCGTGGGTGGGCTTTGAGTAATGACAGGTTTTCCGGGCGGCCTCGATCTGTCTAAGGCCCTTCGAGATCGGTGACGGGGGCGTTCCGGCCCAGGTTCTGGTGGCCTTGCTCAAGGACGCCGTAAACCCATCCCTGGGGGCTCTGGGTTCGGCATCCTGCCTCACACAGCCCTGAGCAAGGCCACCAGAACCTGGGCCTACCTTTGGAGGTTGTCACCTGAGCCGTGCTAGTGGAGAGTTTTGTTCAGTCTTTCGCCTTGGTGGCACCTGGCAGCTCTTGTTCGCGAATGAATTCGCTCCCACGGGGGCATTAGCGTATGCCAAAGCCGCCGTGGGAGGGGGTATATCCGCGATTTCAACGGCCGAATCGAAGGCAATCTGCTCACATTTCAGAACACACCCTCAGCAAGCACAGCCCAGGTGACCCCCAGCAAAGGTAGGCCTAGGTGGCGACAGGCCTTTCCAGGACTGTGTGAGCCAGGATGGCGAACCCAGAGCCCCCAGGGATGGGTTTACGGCGTTCCTGGAAAGGCCTGTCGCCACCTAGGCCGGAATGCAATCCGTCACCGGCAACGCAGGGTACTGACCCCAATCAACGCCATTCGAAATGACCGAAGCGCCCCCGTCACCAGCATCCAAGGGCACTAAGCTATTCGATGCCCACCAACGCAAGCCCTCAGCCCACCGCCGGCACCTCGCCGATTACATCGCGGCCCTGCAGCGGCTCACTATCCCAATGCTCCAGCGCCCACGCCCAGATCTCTTCCAGCGTAGCGCCTTGCAGGGGCTCGGGGATCGCCTGGCCGAGGGTGCGCAGGGCGTGGAAGAGGAGGGCGGGGGCCTGGCCGGTGTCCAGGCCGGTGGCGCCGGTCTGTTTGCTGAGCTTTTGGCCTTCCCGGTTAAGGATAACCGGCAGATGGGCGTAGCAGGGCGGGGTCAGGCCCAGGCAGTGCATGAGGTGAATCTGGCGCGGGGCGCTGTAAAGCAGATCAATGCCACGCACCACATGACTGATCTCCCCATCACCGTCATCCACCGCTGCGGCAAGATGATAGGCAAACAGCCCATCCGCACGACGAATGACGAAATCCCCCATCTGCGCTTCCAGGTCCACTGCTATCGGGCCCTGGTAGTCATCCTTGAATTCGATCTGGGCCTCATGAGTGGACAGGCGGATGGCGCGGCCTTCCCGTCCCGGTGGCATGCCGTTTCGGCAGGTGCCGGGATAGATCGGCCCGTCCACGCCCTCGCGGGCGACGGCGCGCACTTCCCGGCGGGTGCAGGCGCAGGGATAAGCCAGGCCGCCCGCCAGCAGCTGCTCCAGAGCTGCCTGGTAACGGTCCAGGTGGGTGGATTGGAGAATGATCGGCCCGTCCCATTCAAAGCCAAATGCTTCCAGGGTGCGGGGTATCTCGTCGCGGGCGCCGGCTGCCTCACGGGGCGGGTCGATGTCGTCAATGCGGAGCAGCCAGCGGCCTCCGTGGCGGCGCGCTTCCAGATAGCTGGCGGTGGCGGCGAGCAGGGAGCCGAAGTGCAGCGGGCCGGTGGGAGAGGGGGCAAAGCGGCCGGTGTAGGGGGTCCGGGAAACGGCGTCTGACATGCGGCTGTCGGAGCCTCCGGCGGGTTCGGTGATCCGACCCCGGCGACTGCCGGGGCCGGGCAGGACCTGAGAATCTTGCCGGCTTGCTAGCCGATCATCTGCTTCTCGCGAATCTCGTCCAGGGTCTTGCAGTCGATGCACAGCGTCGCCGTGGGGCGGGCCTCAAGCCGGCGAATGCCGATCTCGATGCCACAGGAATGACAGAAGCCGTAATCGTCTTCCTTGATCGCCTGCAGGGACTCGTCGATTTTCTTGATCAGCTTTCGCTCCCGGTCACGGGCCCGCAGCTCGAGGCTGAACTCGGACTCCTGGGTGGCGCGGTCACTGGGATCGGGGAAGTTGGCGGCCTCGTCCTGCATGTGGTGGACGGTGCGGTCGACTTCCTCCATCAGATCGTATTTCCAGGCCAGCAGAATCTGACGGAAATGCTCCCGCTGGTCCTCGTTCATGTACTCCTCGCCCTTGCGAGGCTCATAGGGCTTGATGCCCGTATCCGCGGCCACGGTACCGGCGGTCACCGTCTTCTTCCTGGTCGCCTTCTTGCTGGCGGCCTTCTTCGCGGCTGTCTTTTTCGCGGCGGTCTTCTTGGCGGTCTTTTTCTTCGTCACGGTCTTTTTCGCGGCCTTTTTCCGGGTCGATGTTTTTTTCTTGCTGGATTTCTTTGCAGCCATGGCCCTTGACTCCCCATGCTGAAAGCGGCTTTCAGCCCTGCAACCGGTCAGGCCCGGGGCAGGGTTCGGTGGTTCATCCCTGATCTCCGATGCAAGTGATGGCGATAGCCGATCAGTGGCAGGTTATACAGAAAGGGCACGGGGCACGCAAGGTGCCATGGCCGCTCAGGCCTCAGGGCAGTTCAACCGGCGCAGGGGCCTGCCAGTCCGGCGCCCGATGCTCGGCCACCACTTTGGTCCAGATGCCGCCCCGGACGTTGAAATCGCCGGTCACGCGCATGAACTTGGGCGAAATCGTGGCCACCAGATCGTCCAGGATCTGATTGGTCACATCCTCGTGAAAGGCGCCTTCGTCGCGGAAGGCCCAGATGTAGAGCTTGAGGGACTTCAGTTCCACACAGAGCTCGTCGGGGACGTAGGCCAATTCGATGGTGGCGAAATCCGGCTGGCCGGTCTTGGGGCAGAGGCAGGTGAATTCCGGAATTTCCATCCGGATGGTAAAGTCACGGCCGGGCCTGGGATTGGGAAAGGTTTCCAGGGTCTTGCTGGGAGTGGTGCTCACGATGTGCTCCGCTGTCGGGAAATGGATGTCACTGGCTGAGCGGGGGCAGTGATCGGATTCTTCGCCGCCCGCCCGGAACGGGATTAAACCGGACCCGGCTTTACATTACAATGCCGGGATTGTTTTGGCCCCAGAGCCCGGATTATTTCGGCCCCGGCCGCGAGCATCGCCGCGCGGGGCCCCTGAATGACGGAAAATTCATGCGACTGAGCAAGATCAAACTGGCCGGATTCAAATCCTTCGTCGATCCGACCACCATCACCTTTCCCACGCCGTTGACCGGCATCATCGGTCCCAACGGCTGTGGCAAATCCAATGTCATCGATGCCGTGCGCTGGGTCATGGGGGAGAGCTCCGCCAAGCACCTGCGCGGTGATTCCATGGCCGATGTGATCTTCAACGGCTCCACCAGCCGCAAGCCGGTGGGCACCGCCTCCATCGAACTGGTCTTCGATAATTCCGACGGGTCCGTGGGCGGGCAGTACGCCGGCTACAACGAGATTTCCGTGCGTCGTCAGGTGTCCCGTGACGGTACCTCCAGCTACTATCTCAATGGCTCTCGCTGCCGTCGGCGCGATATTCAGGATATTTTCCTGGGGACCGGCCTGGGTCCGCGCAGTTACGCCATTATCGAGCAAGGGATGATCAGCCGTCTCATCGAGGCCAAGCCGGAAGAGTTGCGGGTGTTTCTGGAAGAGGCCGCGGGGATCTCCAAGTACAAGGAGCGCCGGCGGGAGACCGAGAACCGGATTCGCCATACCCGCGAGAACCTGGAACGCCTCAGTGATCTGCGCGAGGAGGTGGAAAAGCAGCTCAACCACCTGGACCGCCAGGCGCGCACCGCCGAGAAATACAAGCAGCTCAAGGCCGAGGAGCGGGAGCTGCGGGCTCAGCTGCTGGCCCTGCGGGTGCGGGAGTTGGATGGCGGTCTGGAGAGCCAGGACCGTCGCCTGGCCGAGATCGAGAACCGCATGCAGGCCGAGATCAGCCACCAGCGGAGCCTGGAAAAGGAGCTGGAGGCAG
Organism: Natronospira elongata; assembly: GCF_034931365.1. NCBI lineage: Bacteria > Pseudomonadati > Pseudomonadota > Gammaproteobacteria > Natronospirales > Natronospiraceae > Natronospira > Natronospira elongata. The sequence goes on along the minus strand of NZ_JAYGII010000015.1, from coordinate 19,794 downwards.
AGCGTGAGCGTCAGACCGAGGCCAGCGAGGCCTTCAACGAGGTACAGGCGCGCTATTACAGCACGGGGGCGGAGATCACCCGGGTCGAGCAGGCCATCCAGCATGCCCGGGAGATGCGTCAGCGTCAGTTGGAGGATCTGGAGCGCGCCGAGCATGCCCTGGAGCAGACCCGCAACCATATCCGCCGGGACGAAGAGTATCTCAAGGATACCGAAAGCGGGCTGGCAGAAATGGAGCCGGGCCTGGAGCGCCTGCGGGAGGCCGCCGAGCAGTCCGTGAGCGCCCAGGAGCAGGCCGAGAAGCGGCTGGCCGAGTGGCAGGAACGCTGGGACAGCTTCAGCCGCCGTGCGGGTGAAGATCAGCAGACCGCCGAAGTCTCGCGCACCCGGATCGAACACCTGGAAACCCAGGTCCGGCGTCAGTTGGAGCGGGTGGAGAAGATTCGCGAACAGCGGGATCAGCTATCCACCGAAGCCATGCGCCGTCAGGAGCAGGAGCTGGGCGAGGAGCGGGATCGCCAGGGCGAGCGACATGATGCCCTGTCCGACTCCCTGGAAGGTCACCGTGAGGCCCTGGAGAGCGCCCGTGGCCAGGAGCGGGAGCTGAGTCGTCGGCTGCATGAGCGCCGCAATGAGTTGCAAAGCCTCAATGGCCGGATCAGCTCCCTCGAAGCCCTGCAGCAGGCAGCGCTCAACAAGGACGGTGGCGGCAATGCCGAATGGCTGAAACAGCAAGGGCTGGCAGAGCGGCCCCGTCTGGCCGAGCGTATCCGCGTCTCGGAAGGCTGGGAGCGGGCGGTGGAAACCGTGCTCGGCCATCACCTGGAGTCGGTCAGCGTGGACGATGTGTCCATGGCCCTGGACGAGTTGCCGGGGCTTGAGTCCGGACAGCTGGGTCTGGTTTCGGCCGCTGATGGCCAGTCGGCCGCCGCCGATGCCGAGCATCTGGCAGCCAAGGTCGAGGGGCCGGCCGTGATTGGCGAACTGCTGTCCGGCGTTCGGGTCGCCCACAATCTGGAACAGGCCCGACAGCAACTGCCCACCCTGGCTGCCGGGGAGTCGGTGGTCTGCCGCGACGGCACCTGGCTGGGCCGGCACTGGGTCCGGGTGGTGCGGGCCGAACAGTCTGAAGACAGTGTGCTCAAGCGCGAGCAGTCCCTGAAGTCGCTGCAGGCCGATCACGAGACCCTGGAAGCCGAGTGCGAGACCCTGGCGGAATCCCTTGAGGCGGCCCGTGGTGAGGTCAAGGAGCGCGAGGCCGGTCTGGAAGACGCCCAGCGTGAGTTCAACCAGCTCCACCGCAGCATCTCCGATATCGATGCCCGGCTGGAGTCCCTGCGCTCACGGATCTCTCAGGCGGACGAAAGACGGGAAGCCCTGAGCCGGGAAGAAAGTGAGCTGGAAAGCCAGCTCGAGGAACAGAATCGCCAGTTGAAAGAGGTCCGCGGGCGCCTGGAAACCAGTGTCGATGCCATGCAGGCCGGTGAGGACGAGCGTCGTGAGCTGGAAGCCGAGCGGGCACAGATTCGCGAGGCCCTGGAAGAAGCCCGGCGCAAGGCCCGTGAGGATCAGCAGGCGGCCCATGAACTGGCTCTGAAGGTGGAATCCCGCCGCTCCAGCCTGGAGTCCACCCGGCGTGGGCTGGAGCGCATGCAGGCCCAGCTTGAGGAATTGTCAGAGCGTCGCTCCAGCCTCAGTGAAGCCCTGGACCAGGATGAGAATCCGGTGGCCGGTCAGGAAGAGCAACTGGAGCGCCTGCTGGAACGGCGCAAGCAGGTAGATGAGGAACTGGCGTCTGCTCGCCGCCGGATGGAGGCCATCGATGCGGACATCCGTGAGAAGGAGCAGCAGCGGGTAGAGCACGAGCAGAAGGCCGCCGAGCTGCGTGGCGAGCTGGAGAAGCTGCGACTGGAAAGCCAGGAGGCAAGGGTGCGCCGGGAGACCCTGGTGGAGCAGCTCAACGAACTGGAGACCGATCTGGAGACGGTGGCCGCCTCGCTGCCGGAGGATGCCTCGGTCAGTGACTGGAATGAGAGTCTGCAGGCCGTGGAGCGCCGCATCAGTCGACTGGGGAATATCAACCTGGCCGCCATCGACGAGTTCCGGGAACAGTCCGAACGCAAGCAGTATCTGGACACCCAGTATGACGATCTCACCGAAGCCTTGGAGACCCTGGAGTCGGCAATCCGCAAGATCGACCGGGAAACCCGGACCCGCTTCAAGGAGACCTACGACAAGGTCAATGCCGGGCTCAAGGAAACCTTCCCGCGTCTGTTCGGGGGCGGTCACGCCTACCTGGAAATGACCGGCGAGGATTTGCTCGATGCAGGCGTTGCCGTGATGGCGCGGCCGCCCGGTAAACGCAACAGCAGCATCAGTGCCTTGTCGGGTGGTGAGAAGGCGCTGACCGCGGTGTCGCTGGTGTTCTCCATTTTCGAATTGAACCCGGCACCCTTCTGCATGCTGGACGAGGTGGATGCGCCCCTGGATGATGCCAATGTGGGTCGTTTCTGTGACCTGGTGAAGGAAATGTCGGAACGGGTCCAGTTCATTTTCATCACCCACAACAAGATCACCATGGAGCTGTCCAATCAGCTGTTGGGTGTGACCATGAATGAACCCGGTGTCTCCAGGCTGGTCTCGGTGGATGTGGATGAAGCCGTGGAAATGGCCACGGCCTGAACAGAGAATGCGTATTGTTCCAGGGTCTGGGCCCCAAGGTGTGGGCACCCGGGGCCTGGGGATTTCCCAGCGGTATGCGGCCTTCGAGCGTGGCCCGCTGAACTGTGAACCAGGGTGGAGAATGGATGCCGGAGCTTAGGCTGGCACTGATCGGACTGGGTGTCGTGCTCGTGATCGCGGTTTATGCCTACACGCGTTGGCAAGGCCGTGAGCGGGAGCAGTCGCTGCATCGGCCGCCGCGTCCCTCGCAGCGGGTGGACAGTGATGAACTGCCTCGCGTCAAGCTGCGGCCGGAGGCCGGTGAGGCGGTGCCTTCCGAGCCGAAGTCGGGCGTTGAGGAGGATGAACTGCCCAGTCTGCGTCCGGAGACGCCGGCGCTACGCCGGGAGAGCCGTGCGGCCGCTACAAGCCCTGAACCGGAATCCCCGGAACGATCGGACCGGGCACTTGCCCGCGGCCTGGGTCGTCTTAGAGAGCGCCTGAGGGATCTGGGCGCGGCGGCGGAGGAATCAGCACCGGAGCCGGATGTCCGCGACGATCACCAAGCCGATGGGGCCCTGGATACCCAGGCCGGGGATGAGCCCGAGCTGCCGGAATACAACCCGAATTCCCAGAAGATTGTTTCTCTGCATGTCAGAGCCGTGGGAGAGCAAGGACTGGAAGGGGCCGGACTGCGTCAGTTGCTGGAACAGGCCGGAGCTCGCCACGGTCAGTATCAGATCTTTCATCGCAGTGAGCGGGATGAGCAGGGCAAGCTGGCGCTGCTGTTCAGCGTGGCCAATATGGTTGAGCCCGGTCATTTCGATCTGGCGGAAATGGATTACAGTCACTATCGGGGTATTACCCTGTTCGCGGTACTGCCGGGGCCATGGCCGGGGGTGGAGACCTTCCATGAAATGCTGAGCCTGGCTCATCAGGTTGCCGAAACCCTCGGCGGCGATGTCCGGGATGAAGCCCGTAACCCCTTCTCCCGGCAGCGTGCCACCTATATCGAAGAAGAAATCACCGAGTTCGAACGGCTGCGCCGCCAGGTGCAGCGTCAACCTGCCGGGAGTCGCTGATGAAGCAGGGGAGCCGGGAGGCGGCCGCCCGTCGCGTGGCGGAGCTGCGGGAGCAGATCCAGCACCACGATCATCGCTATCACGTCCTTGACGAACCTGAAATCCCGGATGCCGAATACGATGCGCTGATGGCCGAGCTCCAGGCCCTGGAAGCCGAGTTTCCCGACCTGCAAAGCGCCGATTCCCCCACCCGCCGTGTCGGTGGCGAAGCCGACAGTGCCTTTGCGCCGGTCCGCCATGAAAAGCCCATGTTGTCTCTGGACAATGCCTTTGGGGCGGAGGACCTGGAGGCATTCGATCGCCGGGTTCGGGAACGCCTCGGGCATTCGTCTGCGGTGTCCTACCACGGCGAACCCAAGCTGGATGGGCTGGCAGTCAGCCTGCTTTACGAGGACGGTGAGCTGGTTCGAGCGGCTACCCGGGGTGACGGTGAAACCGGCGAAGATGTGACTCACAGCGTGCGGACCATTGCCCAGGTGCCGGTGGTTCTCGAAGGCAAGTATATTCCCCGTCGGTTGGAGGTGCGGGGCGAGATCTTCATGAGCCATGAAGGTTTCGAGAAGCTCAATACGGCACAACGCAAGCGGGGCGAGAAGACCTTCGTCAATCCCCGCAATGCAGCGGCCGGCAGTGTGCGGCAACTGGATGCCCGGGTCGCCCGGCGGCGGCCTCTGGAGATCTTCTGTTATGGCATCGGCATCATCGAGGGTGGGCCCACGGTTAACACCCAGACCGACTTGCTTTCGGCACTGGCCGATTGGGGCTTGCCGGTTTCCCCGGAAGGTCGTCGTCTTGATGGCCTGAAGGCCTGCCTCGATTATTACCAGGCGATTCTCGAGCGCCGTGAGTCGCTGGATTACGATATTGATGGGGTGGTCTTCAAGGTGGATCGCCTCGACTGGCAGGCGAGACTCGGCCAATTGTCGAGGGCACCGCGCTGGGCCATTGCTCACAAGTTTCCGGCCCAGGAGAAGACTACCGTACTGCGCAATGTGGAGTTCCAGGTTGGCCGCACCGGGGCGATTACCCCGGTGGCCCGCCTGGAGCCGGTCTTCGTCGGCGGGGCCACGGTCAGCAATGCCACCCTGCACAACATGGACGAGATCCGCCGCAAGGACGTGCGCATTGGCGACACCGTCATTGTCCGTCGGGCCGGGGATGTGATCCCGGAGGTGGTGGCAGCGGTCACCGATCGCCGTCCCCCGGAAGCGGCAGTAATCGAGTTTCCCGAGCAATGCCCCGTCTGTGGTGCCGATGTGGTCCGCGAGCCCGGGGAAGCGGTTCATCGTTGTACCGGACGCATGAACTGCGCCGCCCAGCAACTGGAGACCCTGCGTCATTTCGTCTCGCGCACGGCGCTGGATATCGAGGGGCTGGGTGACAAGAGCCTGGCCCGATTCTTTGAGAGGGAATGGGTGCGCCGTCCTTCTGACATCTTTCGGCTCCACGAGCGAAAGGCCGAGCTGCTGGCCCTGGATGGCTTCGGCGAGCGCTCCGTGGAGAAGCTGCTGGAGGAGATCGAAGCCAAACGGCGAGTGACGCTGGGGCGCTTCCTGTTCGCCCTGGGCATTCCCAGCGTGGGCGCCACCCTGGCCAAGGGGCTGGCCAATGCCTTCGGCCGTTTCCAGTCGATTCGCAAGGCCACCATGCCCTTGCTGCTGTGCGTGCCGGATATCGGGCCGGGGGTGGCCGGGGCCATCCGGGATTTCTTCGACGATGAAGGCAATGCCCGGGAAGTGGACCGCCTGTTTGAGCGCTCGGATGGCATTGTTCTCAGCGACGAGGCCGATTTCAGTCCCGATTACGTCCACGACATTACTCTGCAGTCCCTGCTCAAGGCCCTGTCCATCAAAGGGGCGACCGGCAAGCGGGTCGAGACCATCGCGGCTCACTGCCCGGATTTCACCGCCCTGTGGCAGTTCCAGGCGGGCGACAGCGGGGATGAGAAAACCGACCAGGCCATTCTCAAGGCCCGTCGCGCCCTGGAAGACGCCAATATGCGTCCGATTCTGGATGAGACTGAGTCCTTGCTGCGGGAGTGGGGCATTCACTGGACGCAGGACCGCTCCGACTATCAGCAGGCGGCAGACGAGTCGCCGCTGGCGGGCAAGACCTTTGTCCTCACCGGTACCCTGGCTGAGATGACCCGTGACGAGGCCCGGGCGGCCATTGAAGCGGCGGGGGGCAAGGTGACCGGCAGCGTCTCCAGTCGCACCGATTACCTGGTAGCCGGCGACAAGGCCGGTTCCAAGCGGGACAAGGCAGAGAAGCTTGGCGTGCCCGTGCTTTCCGAGGACAAGCTCAAGGCCCTGCTGGCGGGAGAGTGACCCAGTGGGCTAGCCCCTTTGGTCAGCCTGGTTGATTTGGGAATTCCCGGTCACGCAATGATTGTCGCGAAATGCTTGGCAAGGCCATACATTGGGGGGTAGTCTGTTCAGTTGGTGTGTGTCCCGGCGGAGGACAGCCTTGCAACATAATCGGGTAAATCTTTTTCTGCCCGCCATGGCAATACTCATGTCAGCGTGCGCCGGCACCCAGGTGCCCCCCTACGGCATCCGGGAGGGCGAGCTGCCGCCGTGCGCCGACGCCCGTACCTGTCTGTCCAGTCATCCCGATGAGCGGGAGGTGGCGCAGGCGGATGTGCTTGAGTATGACGGGACCCGCAGGGAAGGGCGTTCGGCCCTTGCGGCCGTGATCCAGGGATTCCCTGGCGCTCGGATTGTATCCAGCCATCGAACCTATTTGCGGGTGGAATTCACCGGCTCGGTCTTTCGCGAGGGCGATGAGTTCTACTTTCAGTCCGAGACCATGGTCGACGAGGTGGAATTCTACTTCCCGCCGCAACGCAACATCATTCATGTCCGCGCCGCGGCCCGCGCCGGCCCCATCGATCGTGATCGAGGCCGTGATCGCTTCCGGGCCCTCCAGACCCTGATCCGCGAATACCAGGATCGGAGCGGTCAGAGCAGCCTGCGACTCTGATTGTCGCGCCTGAAACCGGCTCGAAAAAAAGCGCCCCGCGGGGCGCTTTTTCATGTTGCTGCAGATTGCTTTTCTCTGCAGGGGGAACGATTACCGCTCCACCTCGGCCTGTTCCCGGAGTTCGGAAACATAGCGCTGCACCCGTTGCTGGCGCAGGTTGTCGGCGATCTGCTCACGCACTTCCTCGAAAGCCGGGCCTTCCGTTTCCCGGGTGTCCTCGAGCAGGATCACATGCCAGCCGAACTGGGTCTGGACGGGCTCGGCGGTGAAGCTGCCCGCTTCCATGGCCCGAACGGCATTGGCGAAGGGCTCCACCATCTGCTCGGCGGGGAACCAGCCCAGGTCACCACCCCGCTCACCGGTGGGGCCCGTGCTGTGTTCGCGGGCCAGTTCGGCGAAATCGGCACCCTCGTCCAGTGCAGCAATCAGGTCGCGGGCGGTGTCTTCATCTTCCACCAGGATATGCCGGGCACTGTATTCCTTGCTGTCCGAGTATTGTTCTTCGTACTGCTCGCGGAGGGTGTCCTCGCTGATGGGCTCATCCTCTTCCAGCTTGCGCATGAGTGCATCGGCCAGGGTCTGCATCCGCTCCAGGGCCATGGCGGCCCGGATCTCGTCTTCCTGATGGATGCCACGACGCTCGGCCTCTCGGCTCAGGATCGTCAGATTGATCAGGTGGTCGGTGAGCTGTTCCCGTTGCTGGGGCTGGAGACCATCCATGTCAAAGCCCGGGTACTGGCGTACAAAGGCCGCCAGGAGGCGGTCGGATACAGGTTTCCCATCCACGGTGGCCAGGGTCTCGCCGCCCAGGTCCTCTCCATTCCGGTCACGGTCTCCATTGGCCGGGGTTTCGGTCTCACAGGCCATCAGGCCCAGCAGACCGAGCACAATCAGACTGCTCAGTAGTTTCTTCATGATCATCCTCTCTTGGCTAAGGCCGGGCGCACCCGGCGTGATTTCAGTTATCTTCCTCTGCCGCCGCATCGATCTGCAGGGCATGGATATCGCTTTCCATCATCTCGCCGAGGGCCTCGAAAACCAGCCGGTGACGGGCCAGGGGCCGCTTGCCGGCAAAGGCCTCGGCGCGAATGCGGACATGGAAATGACCGCGGCCGTCGCGGGCCCCGGGATGGCCGACATGCAAATGACTGTCATCACGGATCACCAACTCCGCTGGTGCAAAGCGGCTTTCCAGTATCTGGCGCATGCGTTTAACGCGTTCAGTATTGTCGCTCATGCATCCTCCCGGATTCAGGGCAGGGCGCGGATAAAGGGGCGTACCTCGACGGACTCGTAGACACCGACCTCAATGTAGGGATCGGCCTTTGCCCAGTTCTCGGCGGCCGTCAGGCTATCGAATTCGGCAATCACCACACTGCCGCTGACGCCGGCCGGCCCGGGTGCCGGGGCGTCGTCCCGGGGGCAGGGACCGGCCACCAGCAGGCGACCCGCCTCCTTGAGGGCTTCCAGGCGCTCCAGGTGCGCCGGTCGCGCGTTCTGGCGTGCACTCAGGCTGTCCGGCCGGTCCCGGCCAATGATCACATACCACATCGACTCGACCCCCTGTCGAAAAGCGAAAAGACTATCACAGCCAGTGCCGGCCCGGCTCGTGTTAGCATCCCGTGGTTGGCAGTGGAGGGAGCATGAGCCAGTATTTCCAGATACATCCGGTGGACCCCCAGCCGCGGCTGGTGCGCCAGGCCGTGCGCATACTGCGCGATGGGGGCGTGATCGTATATCCCACGGACTCCATTTACGCCCTCGGCTGCGCCCTGGAGGAGAAGAACGCCGTGGAGCGAATCCAGTGGCTGCGCCAGACCGACAAGGGCCACAACCTGACCCTGGTCTGTCGTGATCTCTCCGAGATCGGCACCTACGCCCGGGTGGACAACTCGGTCTTCAGATTGCTGAAGGCTCACACCCCCGGGCCCTACACCTTCATACTCAAGGCCACCGGCGAGGTGCCTCGCAGGCTGCAGAATCCCAAGCGCAAGACCATTGGCATCCGCGTCCCGGACAATGCCATTGTGCGGGCCCTGCTGGAGGAGCACGGGGAGCCGATTTTGAGCTCCACCCTGATACTGCCGGGGGATGAGCTGCCCTTCACCGATCCGGAGGATATCCGGGAGCGCCTGGAGCACCATGTGGACCTGGTGGTCGACGGCGGCAACTGCGGCCTTGAGCCCAGCACCGTGGTGGATTTGAGCGAGCTGCCGCCGCGGATCCTGCGCCATGGTCGCGGTGATCCGGCCCCCTTCGAGCTCTGATCGGGTGCGAGAGGGCGAGACCCGGGGCCTCGCTTCCCTTTATAATGTCCGGCTTGCCCGCCCGACGGGATTTTTGTCCATTACGCAGGAGTAGAGATTTGGTTTCCGCAAGCGGTCAGAACAACAGGATCGTGTCCGGCATGCGGCCCACCGGCCGCCTCCATCTCGGCAATTACCACGGCGCCCTGAAGAACTGGGTCAAGCTGCAGCATGAATACGACTGCTTCTTTTTCGTGGCCGACTGGCATGCCCTGACCACCCATTACGAGGATACCGGGGACGTGGCCTCCCGCGCCTGGGACATGATCATTGACTGGCTGGCCGCCGGCGTGAATCCGGGCTCGGCGACCCTGTTCATTCAGTCCCGGGTGCCGGAACATGCGGAACTGCATCTGCTGCTCTCCATGATCACGCCCCTGTCCTGGCTGGAGCGGGTGCCCACCTACAAGGATCAGCAGGAAAAGCTCAAGGAACGGGACCTGTCCACCTACGGCTTTCTTGGCTATCCCCTGCTGCAGAGCGCGGATATCCTGATGTACAAGCCGGGCCTGGTGCCGGTGGGCGAAGATCAGGTGGCCCATGTGGAGATTACCCGCGAGATCGCCCGCCGCTTCAATCACAGTTTCGGCCGCGAGCCCGAGTTCGAGAGTCGTGCCGAGACCGCCCTGCGCAAGACCGGCAAGAAGAATGCCCGTCTGTTCCGTGAGATGCGAAAGCGCTGGCAGGAGCAGGGCGATGAAGAATCCCTGGAGGTGGCGCGGGCCATGCTGTCCTCCCAGCAGAACCTGACCAAGGGCGACCGGGAACGCCTGTTTGGCTATCTTGAAGGCGGGGGCCGGGAAATCCTGGTGGAGCCGGAGGCCCTGCTCACCGAGACCCCCAAGATGCCCGGCCTGGACGGGCAGAAGATGTCCAAGTCCTACGGCAATACCATTGGGCTGCGTGAACCGCTGGAGTCGGTGGAACAGAAGATTCGCACCATGCCCACCGACCCGGCCAGGGTGCGTCGCAGTGATCCGGGCACGCCGGAGAAATGTCCCCTGTGGGAATTTCACAAGATCTATTCGGACAAGGACACCCAGGAATGGGCCCACAAAGGCTGTACCACGGCGGGGATCGGCTGCCTCGAGTGCAAGGGCCCGGTCATTGAGGCGGTGAGCAATGAGCTCCGGCCCATTCAGTCCCGCGCCCAGGAATATGAGGAAGACCCGGACGCGGTGCGCAGCATTATCCAGGAAGGTTGTGAAACGGCACGCTCCCGGGCCAGGGAAACCCTGGACGAGGTGCGTCAGATCATGGGGTTGCAGTACCGGTGACGATGGACGAGCAGGACAGGCAGGCCCAGGACGCCGACAACAACCGTCCGGCGGAGGCGGCAGAACAGCAGCCTGACAACCCGCAGGGCGAAGCCGGCGATGGGCAGGTCAATGATCCGGCCGAGGGGCGTCAGGAGGAAATGCCCTTTGCCCTGGTCCAGGGCGAGCCGTTCACCAACCTGCCCAAGGATCTCTACATTCCGCCCGATGCCCTGGAGGTCTTTCTCGAGGCCTTCGAGGGGCCTCTGGACCTGCTGCTGTACCTGATCAAGCGCCAGAATCTGGACATCCGGGACATTCCCATTGCCCAGATCACCCAGCAGTACATGCAGTACGTGGAGCTCATGAAGGAGCTTCGTCTGGAGTTGGCGGCGGAATATCTGGTCATGGCCGCGATGCTGGCCGAGATCAAATCCCGGATGCTGCTGCCCCGACCTTCGGTCAGTGAAGAGGAGGAGGGCGAGGACCCGCGGGCGGAGCTGATCCGCCGCCTGCAGGAATACGAGCGCTACAAGACTGCCGCCGAGGACATCGACAGCATGCCGCGAATGGGCCGGGATGTGTTCCAGGCCGAGGGCGAGTTGGTCGGCCGTCGGGTGGTGGAGATGGTGCCCGAGGTGACTCTCAAGGAGCTGATGCTGGCCTTCAAGGAAGTCCTGCGGCGGGCCGACATGTTCCAGCATCACCAGGTCCAGCGGGAGGCCCTGTCCGTTCGCCAGCGCATGTCCGAGGTGCTGAGCAGTCTGGATGACGGTCGCTTCCGGGACTTTACCGGCCTTTTTCCTCGCGAGGAGGGGCGTATGGGTGTGGTGGTGACCTTCATGGCCATCCTGGAATTGGTCAAGGAGCGCCTGGTGGAAATCGTGCAGGCCGAGCTCTACGGCCCCATTCATCTGCGCGCCAGTGCGGCGGTAACCGAAGGCGAGGCGCCGGAGGATGCCGGACAGACGACGCCTGGCGATGATGAGCAATCGGGGCCGGAGCAGGCCGGTGGAGAACAGGGAGCCTGAGCTTCCGGGAATCGGGGAAGGAATGGACGAGCAACAGCTAAAGAATATCGTTGAAGGCGCACTGCTGGCAGCCGGCCGGCCGCTCAAAATCGATGACTTGGAAGGCCTGTTTCGTGATGAGGAGAAGCCCGATCGCAACGCCCTGCGGGCAGCGCTGGAGGGGCTGACTGCCGATTACGAAGGGCGGGCCATGGAGCTTCGCCAGGTCGCCAGCGGCTTCCGCATTCAGGTGCGGGAGAGTGTCTCTGATTGGGTATCCCGGCTATGGGAAGAGCGTCCGACGCGCTATTCCCGGGCGCTGCTGGAAACCCTGGCATTGATTGCCTACCGCCAGCCCATTACCCGTGGCGAGATCGAGGAGGTTCGCGGGGTCAGTGTCTCCAGCAGCATTGTCCGGACCCTGCAGGAACGTGGCTGGATCAAGGTCGTCGGCCACCGGGATGTGCCTGGCCGCCCGGCCATGTTCGGCACCACCCGGGAGTTTCTCGATTATTTCGGGCTCAAGAGCCTGGATGAACTGCCCACCCTGTCCGAGATCCGTGATATCGACAGCATCAATGTGGAGCTGGATCTGGATGCCGAGGGCAAGCCCGCCGACGATGCGGAAGCGGATGCCCATGGTGATGGCGACGCCGATGGCGAGGCCGCAGGCGAGGACAGGGATGAACAGGATGCCGCCGGTGAGGCAGCCGAGGAGGGTGCCTCCGATGAAGACCGTGAATTGCCGATCGACGCAAGCGAAGAAGATGAATCAGCGTCGGCCCCGCAGGCGGAAGATGCCGTCACCGCCGACGCAGAGCAGGTGGTTGAGGATCCCGACACCGGGGAAAGCGTGGATGAACGCGAGCTGGGCAGCCGTCCGGTGACCGATCCATTCGAGGAAAGTCCCTACGAATCGCAAGACGAGGGCGAAGACCTCGACTTTGAAGAGGTTCCCGAGGAAGCCAATGGCGAAGCGCAAGAAGAAAGTGGCCAGCAAGAAGATCAGTCGGAAACGGAGCGGCAAGCGCCAGGGTCCGGGGCCGAAGTATCCGAGCAGCCACGACCCGAGACTGCCGAAGAAGAAGACGAGCAGGGCCGCGGCCACTGAGGCCATACCGCTGCAGCGGATTCAGAAACTGCTTGCCAATGCCGGCTACGGTTCCAGGCGGGAAGTGGAGTCCTGGCTGGCGGCCGGCCGTATCCAGCTCAATGGCCGCCCGGCGGGCCCCGGCGACAAGGCGGGCGAGGGCGATCGTCTGAGCCTGGACGGCAAACCCTTGCGTCTGGATGCCGGCATGATGCCCGAGCGCCGGGTACTGATCTATCACAAGCCGGTGGGAGAGATGAGCACCCGCCGCGACCCCGAAGGCCGGCCCACCATTTTCGATCGCATCCCCGCCCCCCAACGCGGGCGCTGGGTCTCGGTGGGCCGCCTGGATTTCAACACCGCCGGTTTGATGATCCTGACCACAGATGGCCAACTGGCCGCACGGCTGATGCATCCCTCTCGTCAACTGGTACGCGAATATGCCGTGCGGGTGCGGGGCGAGGTGGCGCCGGAGTTGCTGGACAAGCTGCGCAGCGGTGTGAAGCTGGACGATGGCCCGGCCCGTTTCGAGGAGATTGTTGATACCGGCGGGCAAGGCCAGAATCACTGGTATCACGTGATCCTGCGGGAAGGCCGTTATCGTGAAGTCCGCCGTCTCTGGGAAGCCGTGGGCGCCACTGTCAGCCGCCTTATTCGGGTTCGCTATGGGCCCCTGTCACTGCCCGGCGATCTGCCTCGGGGGCACTGGCGGGAGCTGGGTGCGGGGCAGGTCCGGGCGCTGATGGATGCTGCCGGGCTGGAGCCCGAGGCGCCACTGGCGGAAGCCTCGGACAAGAAGGCTCAATCGGGGCGGCGCTTCAAACCCAATCGAGATTGACGTGTCTGATATCCATGTCTGCCAGGCGGCGTCGCAAGCGACGGGTCTCCCGGCGACAGGATGGAATCTTCAGTTCATGGGTTTCGCAGAAGACCTGGTCGATCCGCTTGATCAGTCCGGTGTCCAGCAGACGATGAAGAACCGCGTACTCGCCGCCCTCGATATCCAGCTTGAGCAGACGGATTCGCCCCTCCTGGGCCTCGATCAGTTCGGCAATATCCAGCAGCTCGATTTCCACCCCCGCATCGGGGTTGATGTTGCGCTTGTCCGCCATCAGCGAGGCGGCCTCGGAATAGAACAGGGCATTGTCTTCGTGGCGCTTGTGAAGATAGAGCCGGGCCTTGCCGTTGTGGTCGGACAGGCCCTTGGGAATGCACTGGACCTGTGGGTGATCGCCGAAGGCCCGCTCAAGGTGACGGAAGGCGACGGGATTGGGTTCGAAGGCCAGCACCCGGGCGCCCTGGCCCAGCAGGCGCAGGGTCACGCTGCCGAAGTTCGCGCCCGCATCGATGACCAGATCGCCCTCGCCAATGGGGAAATGCTCGAAGGCACGACGCGCCCGTTTCTGGCGGCGTCGCTTGATCAGTTTTTGAATGGCCCGCACGGGCATGAGATGACTCCTGGTCGAGGTCCGGCATGAAGCCTAACCCAGCAAGCAGAAAAGCTCACCCTCCGGCCATCGACCGGCGACGGTTGCGACGGGTTTTCGAGCGCCTGCTGGCCCACCACGGCCCCCAGCATTGGTGGCCCCACGACGGTCACCCCTTCGAGATCATGATCGGTGCCGTGCTCACCCAGAATACGGCCTGGACGAATGTGGAAAAGGCCATGGAGCGCCTGCGGCGGGCCCGGGCCCTGACCGCACGCCGTATCCTGGCGCTGCCCCAGGGCGAGCTGGCCGAACTGATCAGGCCGTCGGGGTATTACAACATCAAGGCCGATCGCCTGCAGCATCTCTGCCGATGGTATCAGGAGGGCGGTGGATTCCAGGTCCTGAATGAATGGGACACGGCAACCCTTCGTCGCTCCCTGCTTGCCGTCAAGGGCGTCGGTCCCGAGACTTGTGATGACATTCTGCTTTATGCCTTCGAGCGTCCGGTATTCGTGGTGGATGCCTATACCTTTCGGCTGTTCCAGCGCCTGGGCTTGATTGAGGAGGGCCATCGCTATGAAAGCCTGCGAGCGGCCGTTGAAACCGCGATTGGCCCGCATACCGCATTCTTCAATGAGCTCCACGCCCTGGTGGTGCGTCATTGCAGTGGTACCTGCAAGCCACGGCCCCTGTGTCAAAGTTGCCCCCTGCGCAGACAATGTGCTTACAATCGTCAGCTCGTCGCTCAGCCCCGCTGACGGTCACGGAACCAATTGAGGAACAGGCATGAACCTTAGTCGACTCTCACTGCTCGCCGGTCTGGCGGGCCTTACGCTCAACACAGGACTCATGGCAAACGACGACCCCTATCTCTGGCTGGAAGAAGTGGAAGGTGAAAAAGCCCTGGAGTGGGCCGAAGAGCAGAACAAGCGCTCCCTTTCCGAGCTTGAAGGCCATCCGCTGTTCGAGCCCATTCACGACCGGGCCCTGGAAATTCTGACCTCGGATGATCGCATTGCCTATCCCAGTCTGATGGGGGGGCAGGTCTACAACTTCTGGCGTGATGCCAACCATGTTCGCGGCATCTGGCGGACCACCAGCCGTGAGTCTTATCGCAGTGATGACACCGACTGGGACATCATCCTGGATGTCGATGCCCTGGCCGAGGCCGAAGACGAAAACTGGGTCTGGGCCGGTTCCAGTTGTCGCTACCCGGATTATGATCGTTGCATCATTGGCCTGTCCCGTGGCGGGGCCGATGCCGCGGTAAGGCGGGAGTTTGATCTGGAAAAGCGGGAATTCGTGGAAGATGGTTTTGTGCTCCCGGAGGCGAAGAGCCAGATCAGCTGGCGTGACCGGGACAGTGTCTTTGTGGGCACCGACTGGGGTGATGGCAGTCTCACCAGCTCCGGTTATCCCCGTCAGGTGCGACTCTGGGAACGGGGTACGCCGGTGGAAGAGGCCGAACTGGTCTTTGAAGGCGAGGAAAGCGATGTGGCCGTCAGCGGGACTCGTTTCTGGGACGGCGACACCCCCTATGACATGATCGTTCGCTCGGTGGGCTTCTTTACCCGCCATTATTATCTTTTTGAAGACGGTGAAACCCACCGCATTGATGTCCCGGATGATGCCACACTGGCCGGCATTCTTGATGGTCAGTTGCTGGTGGAGCTGAAGTCGGACTGGGAAGTGGGTGACAAGACCTATGCCCAGGGTGCCCTGCTGACCACGGACATGGATGCCATTCGCAGCGGTGAGCCGGACTTCCATGTCCTCTACCAGCCGGGCCCCCGCGAGGCATTGGCGGGTGTGAGTACTACCGAAAACCGGGTGATTGTCGGTATTCTCGATAATGTGGTGGGCCGCATGCTGAGTTTTCACCGGGATGATGAGGGTTGGCACAAGAGCCCATTGTCCACGCCCGACATGGGGACCCTGTCGGTGGTGACCACCGACGACAGCAGCGATACCTTCTTCTACAACTACACCGGATTCCTTACTCCCTCGACCCTCTATCAGGCCGATGCGGCCAGTGATGAGCACGAGGTGGCCCGCGCCGAGCCGGCCCGTTTTGATGCCGAAGGCTACCGGGTCGAGCAGCACGAGGCCGAATCCGCCGACGGTACCCGGATTCCCTACTTTGTGGTCCGCCCCAAGGACCACGAGGACGGTGACCCCATGCCCACGCTGCTGGGCGCCTACGGTGGTTTCGAGATTGCCCGCACACCCTTCTACTCCGGTGTCATTGGAGAGAGCTGGCTGGAGCGGGGCGGCGTCTATGTGCTTGCCAACATCCGAGGCGGTGGTGAGTTCGGGCCCCGTTGGCACCAGGCGGCCTTGCAGGAAAACCGCCAACGGGCCTTCGATGATTTCATCGCCGTTGCCGAGGACATCATCGATCGAGGTATCACCAGTGCCGAGAAGCTGGGGATCCAGGGTGGCAGCAATGGCGGACTCCTGGTTGGTGCGGCCTTTACCCAGCGCCCGGACCTGTTCAATGCCGTGGTCTGCCAGGTGCCGCTGCTGGACATGAAGCGCTATCACAAGCTGCTGGCCGGCGCGTCCTGGATGGCCGAGTATGGCGACCCGGATGACCCGGATCAGTGGGAGTACATTCGCGAGTATTCCCCCTACCATAATCTGGATGCAGAGACGGATTACCCCCGTGTCTTTTTCACGACGTCCACGCGGGATGATCGGGTCCACCCGGCCCATGCTCGCAAGATGGTAGCGAAGATGAAGGACATGGGGCACGACGTGCTCTATTACGAGAATATCGAAGGGGGGCATGGCGGCGCCGCCAATCTGGAACAGCGTGCCCATCTCTCCGGCCTGATCTATGCTTATCTGCATGAACGTCTGGACGCTGGCGCAGGCGAACAGTCGGACTGATTCTGTCAGTAGTGCCCCGTGTCTCGTCCAGGCGAGGCACGGGGTGTTCTTGCCACGAGGCCATGACCATGTTGCGTTCTCCGCTTGGCTTTCTTGCTCTCGCCTTTCTGTTTCCGCTCTCCCTTCATGCCCATGAAGAGCCCGCAGGCATCGTTGGTCCGGCGGACTGCGTGGACGGGGAAGCGGCGGGCCACCCCTGTAGTCGAATCGATCTATTGGCCTTCATGCCGGCCGATGCCATGGGCGGGCCATCCCTGAACGATGTCTGGGGTTGGACGGATCCGGAAAGCGGCCGTGAATACGCCATCGTCGGCCGTTTTGGCGGCACCAGCTTCATCGATCTCGACGACCCGGCCAATCCGGTCTATCTGGGTGAGTTGCCCACAAGAAGTCTCACGGTACAGGGGCAGGGCGGATCAATTCTTTGCCATGATGACTGCACCGATCCACCGGAAGGCGCGGGCGACGGTTCGCTGTGGCGAGATATCAAGGTCTTTCAGGACCATGCCTTCATCGTCAGTGAGGAGCCTGATCACGGCCTGCAGGTTTTCGACCTGCGACAGCTGCGCACCCTTGAAGATCCGCCGTATGTCTTCGAGGAAACCGCCCATCTGCCTGATTTCGGCAATGCCCATAATATCGAGCTCAATCGGGACAGCGGGCGCGCCTATGTGGTGGGTGCGACCTCGGATGGTCGCAGCGGCGGTCCGATCGTGATTGACGTCAGTGATCCTTCTGCGCCCGAGAGAATCGGCGAGTTTCATGCAGACGGTTACACCCATGATGCCCAGTGCGTGGTCTATGAGGGGCCGGATATGGCCTTTCAGGGTCAGGAGGTCTGTTTCAACAGCAACGAAGACCACCTGACCATCGTGGATATGACCGAGGCCTCCAGTGGCGAGATCATTTCCAGCACGGATTATCCCAGGGTGGGGTACACCCATCAGGGCTGGTTGAGTGAAGACCAGCACTGGTTCTACATGAACGATGAGTTGGACAACTGGAGTCGGGATGCGGCCGGGAACATGATTTCCGACAGTCGAACCCGGACTCTGGTCTGGGATGTCTCCGACCTCGGCAATCCCGAGCTGGTGGATGAATATTACGGACCCAGTGCCGCCATCGCCCATAACAATTACGTAAAGGGCGATTATCTCTTTCAGAGCAATTACACCAGCGGTTTGCGTATTCTGGATATTTCCACGCCGTCGCGTCCGGTGGAGTATGCCTGGTTTGATGTGCAGCCCGGGACCGATTCGCCGCGCTTTGAGGGGAGCTGGAGCAACTATCCCTGGTTCGAGAGTGGCATTGTCGTCTTTACCGATATCGGCGACGGTCTGTTCATCGCACAGCCTCGTTTGCCCGAGGCCCAGGCGGGTCATGCCGATATTCTTCTTGAGATCGACGAGGGTACCGCAGTGGCGGGCGACGGCCGGGTCCTGGCGGGACAATTCCGTGTCACGGTCGAGAACCGAGGGCCGGAAGACGTCAGTGAACTGGCCGTGGTCGCCAGTCTGCCGGTGAGTGGGCAGTTATCGCTGGTGGATGATGGGCCTGGAAATTGCGAACTGGCCGATCATGTGCTGCGTTGCCGGGACGGTGAGCTGGCGTCAGGGGCGTCCCTGGTTTTCGATCTGGAAGCCCGTGCCAGTGAGGCGCCCGACCCCGACCTGATCGTCATGGCCAGCAGTGAGTGGCGGCATCCGGATACGACGGCGAGCCGGGTTCACTCATCGCTGCCGGAAGCCACTGACACCATCAGCGGTGAAGGGCAGGGCTCCGGGTCCGGCAGCGGCTGCAGTCTGGCCGGCAATCAACGCCAGGATCCCCTCTTGCCCGGCCTGTTCCTGATTGCCGTCCTGTATTGCCTGAGCCGAAGAAAAAAGCCGGCCCCCATGCGCGGGCCGGCTTTTCCCTGAATCAGGGCCTGTTTCGCCTGTTCAATCCCAGGGCAGGAAGGCCCGACAGTCCCGAGCGTTTCTGAACCAGCCGGGGGCCTGGCCGCCGCCGGCCCATTGCCCCACCTGTTCGATGTTGCCGGAGCTGTCCACCTGCACGCCCAGGAAACTGCGGTTCTCACAGCCACCCAGGCAACTGCCCCAGCCCTGTTTGAAGATATAGAAGTGCTTGTCTTCACGGATAGAAAGGCAGATGTCATTGCCATCCTCCAGCCCCGTGGCAGGTGCGGTGTAGATGGCTCCATCAAGGCTGCTGTACTCCCGGGCCAGACGGCCGGGATTGAAGCGACCGTCAAACTTCAGCACATTGATGTTGATCTCTTCCCGATAATCCACCTCGCCAAGACTGAAGATGTCATTGAGATCATCCCAGTCCTGGTATTGCTCATCGTTGACCTCGGCCTGGGTTTCGGCCTCGAAGCGAATCAGGAGGCGGCTGGGGTCCCAGCAGCCGATAGCCTCGTGGTCGGTGGCATTGGGGAAGCGATCGCGGATGCCGGTCAATTCCACTACTACCCGCTGGTAGACGTCTTCCGGCGCGATCAGCTCTCCGGTGGCCTGCAGGGCAAGCAGCTCGGCGGTACGGTCACTGCGGGGGGTGGCGGCAGGATCCGCATCATCAAGATCGGCCGGCTCCTCGGCGATGGTGAAGCAATTGATTTCCGCCGGCCAGTACCCCACCTGGGTGGGATTGATGTCATTGCCGTAGTTGCTGTCGAAGCAGCCCGACATCGCCAGGCCAGCCGCGGCCAGCATGATGGTGGACAGTGTTGTGGATTTCATGGACCCCTCCTCGACAAGGACGCCGGTGGCAAGCGAAGGCCGAGTGCTCAATCAACTTGCTGAAAATCCTACCCCAGCCCAGACCCCGGCGCCAAGCGGGGCGGATCATCTTAGCGCTTACTGGGCGTCAAAGGAGCGGCCTGTGATGCCCCGGCTTTCACCACCGAAGAGAAACAGATAAGTGCCCATGATGTCTTCCGGCGTGGGCAGGGTCTGGGGATCCTCGGCCGGGTAGGCATCGGCGCGCATGGCGGTACGGGTTGCGCCGGGGTTGATGGCGTTCACGCGCAGATTTTCCTTGTTCTCCAACTCGTCCGCCAATACTTCCATCAGCCCTTCGGTGCC